>CAIPFS010000457.1 GCA_903864375.1 uncultured Verrucomicrobiota bacterium | reverse complement strand
GGCATCACCGCCGCCATGCCGACGGGCACGAGCCTGAAGCTTCTGGAGCAGGCGCTTCCCAAGCAGTATTTCGACGTCGGCATTGCCGAGGAACATGCGGTCATTTTTGCCGCCGGCATGGCCACCATGGGCTTTCGCCCCGTCTGCGCCATCTACAGCACCTTCCTCCAAAGGGCTTACGACTGTATTCACCACGATGTCTGCCTGCAGGACCTCCCGGTAATTTTCTGCATGGACCGCGCGAGTCTCAGCGCCAACGACGGCCCGACCCATCATGGCCTGTTCGACATCTCCTACCTGCGCTGTCTTCCCAACCTGATCGGCATGGCGCCGGCCAATGAGGACGAATTGCAGGACATGATGTACACCGCAACGCTCCAGCAACATCCGGTGGCCATTCGCTACCCCCGGGGAAATGCAGAAGGAGTGCCCGTCAAAGACCAGCCCATCCCGATTGAAATCGGAACGGGTGTCGTCGCCCGTCACTTCTCCGGGAATGGCAAGGCCAAGGTCGCCCTCTTTGGGTTGGGTCCCATGCTCTCGCTCGCCCTCACAGCGGCAAATGTCCTTGCTTCGGAGGGTGTGGATGTCGCCGTCATCAACCCGCGGTTTTTCAAGCCCATCGACACCGGGTTGCATCACTTCTACGGACAGACGAGCGATTTGATCGCCACCCTGGAGGATCACGTGGCCATGGGAGGCTATGGGAGCGCCGTTCTGGAAACCCTCTCAGAAGCCGGTCTCACAACCCCGGTCATCCGACTGGCGTGGCCCGACCAGTTTATCGAACATGCCTCGTCCGTGGATTATCTCCGCCAAAAGCACGGACTGACCGTCGAGAAGCTGGTTTCGGATATCCGCCAGCGCCTTTCCAGCATTGTTGACGGGTCACAAACGGCCTCCAACGACGAAAAATCATCCGCCACGGGAACCAACGGGAAGTTCGGCGTCGCCCGGTTCCCGGTTGCCATTGGCGCACCCTCAGCGTGACATATTGTCACAAGTGACGGAGTTGTGGCACAGGACCGGATGGTCAGGATTGCCACAATTGAGCCATTATCGGCAGAAAATAGTAAACCGAACGGTCAATAAAATCTGGCTTTTTTGTTGCTCCACTCTATACCCAATGGTTGGCGTTGCCGTTGATATCACTGTTAAAGTCGTGTTTGGGAATTGAACATCCGAACACGAGCTCCGTCCAACTTCGTCAAGGCCCTGGTCATGAAAGCAAATTTCCCTCTCCCGGTTCTCCCCGCGCCGCCAGCCCGGTCGTCGGGCCCCATTCGGTTGGGGCAGCGTCGGACAAAACCTGCAACCCCGAGTGGAAAGCGGGCCCGGCATACTTCCGAGACAGCGCGAACCCGGACGATTGTTCCGGAAAAATTGTCCGAGGTGGTGCCGTCCGTTCCGCCCCCAGTCGAACTGCATCCCACGACCGACGGACTGAACCACGGCCCGGAGGAAATGACCGCCGTGGTCCCGGCCGACGCCAATATTGTCTTCATGGCCGAGCCGACGGCGGAAGCCCTGGCTGCGGTCGCCGAGAAGGGCATGGACACCGTCCCGGCGCCAGATCCCAAACCGGTCGAGGTGCGGAGCGAGCGCGGACCTTGGGACGAAAACACCTCCCTGAGGCTTTACCTGCGGGAGGCGGTGGAAACGCCGCTGCTGACTCCCAAGGAGGAAGTGGTTCTGGCCCACCGGATTCAGGCGGGCGATGAAGCCGCCCGGGAACACATGATCCGGGCCAACCTCCGGTTGGTGGTGAAGATTGCCCGTGAATATGAGGATTACGGCCTGCCCCTGCTCGACCTTATCAATGAGGGCAACATGGGTCTCATGAGGGCGGTGGAACGATTCGACCCCACGAAAGGGGCGAAGCTCTCCACCTATGCGGCCTGGTGGATCAAGCAGTCCATCAAGAGGGCTCTCTCCAATCAGGCGAAGTCGATCCGACTCCCCATCCATCTGGTCCAACAGATTGCGCAGTTGCGTCGGGCCGAAACACAGTTTGAAGCCCGGAACGGCAGGCCGCCCCGTGATGCGGAGCTGGCCATCGTCCTCGGGGTTGCCGAAGAGGACATCCAACACTGGCGCGAAAGCGCCATGGTGGGAACTACATCGCTGGATGCCCCCTTGGGAAATGACTCGGACTCCAATCGGGTCGCGGATGTTGTCGCCGACGATAATGCCCTGATGCCGTGGAATTCGGTTAGTGAGGAGACTAATGCCGAGTTAATTCGGGAGTTGGTTCTGACCCTCAATCCCCGGGAACAAAAGATATTGCGGGAACGGTTTGCCCTGGACGGGGGAGAACCCCGGACGCTGGAGGAAATCGGAACCGATTTTGGTCTGACCCGTGAGCGCATCCGCCAATTGGAAGCCGCCGCCCTGCGGAAGCTTCGCGAGCGGATGCAAACACGCGAACGAATGGCGGCCTGACGGCACTGCCGTTTCGTGGGAGGGGTCATCGATGGACCCCCATCCCCTAATCCCCCATCCATATTGTCAGGTCGTCCTCCTCACGGATGGATCACGGACGATTGGATTGGACCTCGACGACGTCAGGTCTGAATCAATCGGAGAACTGCTTGAGCCGCCCGCAGGCTGGCACCGGGCGAGCCCAATTGAGCGGTCGCTGCCCGGAGTCGACGTTCCATTTCTTCTCTCAGGGCTCGATCCGTCAACCACTGGGAGGCTTGATGGGCGATCCTTTCCGGGGTTGCCTGATCCTGAATCCATTCGGGCATCACCGGCTGGG
>CAIPFS010000456.1 GCA_903864375.1 uncultured Verrucomicrobiota bacterium | reverse complement strand
GAGACGCCCGGGCTCCCAGGGGGGAAGAACGCGCACGGCACGGTTTTGCCCGGGCCTGCAGCAGGAGTGCCTTTCGAACAGGAGAAGTGATGTTCCCAGCAATGATTGGGGACTTGCCGGAGCGCGTCTCTCCGTTGGATGTCTTTCTTTTAGAGGGACTTGCGTCCGGATGGACGCCCATGTCAAAGCTTCAGCAGGCGCCGGGCATTTCCAGACAGTATCTTGCGTCGGACTTCCGGCCTGGGGAGCAACCGGCGCAGAGTGGCCAGTGTCTGGGCACCCTGGCACTGAGGCCCACCCCCATCCTTGTCATCACAGTCGGATCCAAATAAAAGTCGATCCTGATGGCGCTGGAGAAACCACTGGGAATGGGCCTCGTCCCGGAGAAGAAAATTGAGACCGCTCCCCGCCGAAAGATCCCCGTACATGTTGGGATAGTTGCTCAAATACCGATCGGTCAGACCGCCTGGCACCACGGAACCTTTGGGATAGAGACTTTCACCATCCCAGTACTCATCAACGCAACTCCACCAGGTCTGGGCGTGGCCGATGAAATTCACCGTCGGAAAGGCCTCCAGGATCCGCCAGAAATTCTCGAATCCCAGGTTGTACTCCCCGACCTGAAAGTGAAGGAGCATGGGAACCTGATAGTCCCGGGCCACCTCAGCGAATTTCCGAATGTCCGGACTGTCAGAAGGCAGCGAAAATTTCTGCTCGGCGATGATCCGGGCACCGCGCTTCAACCACTTTTCCAATTCCTGGACAGAGTCCGGCAGGTCGGGGACGTCATTGGCTCCGCAGATGAATTCATCGGGATGTTCGGCAGCCAGGGCGGCGACGCTCTCGCTTCCGCCACAACGGGCAGCCAGGCCATTGGAGCGACCAAAATGCGTACTGCGACTCTTGACCAGTCGACCGGAGGGCAGCAGCAGCGTTTTCGTGATCCCCATCCCGCGCTGATGCCGGATCAGTTCCTCATCGGTCCTGCCTGCGTAGTTGGTGTGTTGATGGATGTCGATGACTTCTTCCGCCGTGGCCACGGTGGCACCATGAGCCAGCGTCCCCAGCATCAGCGCACTGGAAGCAATGAAATCCCGCCGTGTCAGATGGGTGCGCGTGGAGGTCACGGATTCACGCTGCCCTTCGGATTATCCCCGGTCAAGAACCGCTGGCACCGGGGACCAAGTTCGCGTTTGCTTGCTCCATGTCATGGCGCGTTCTTTGGGGTTTGGGAATGTTGGTCCTTCCGGCGTGGGGAACGGAACCGGCTATCCGTCCCGGCCAGATGCCACGGATCCGTCCGACTGAACCGGCGGAGGCGGCTGCCGGTTTCAAGGTTCGACCCGGTTTTCGGGTCGAGTTGATTGCGTCGGAACCACTCGTCACCAGCCCGGTGGCGGTTGCCGTCGACGAACTGGGTCGCGCCTATGTCATTGAGATGCGCGACTACTCTGAACACCGACCGGAACGGTTGGGACGGGTTCGCCGACTCGAAGATACCGACGGGGACGGACGCTACGACAAAGCCACCGTCTTTCTGGACAACCTTCCCTGGCCCACCGCCATCACGTGCTGGCAGGGTGGCGTTTTCATCGGAGCGACCCCGGACATCCTTTACGCCAAGGATACCACCGGCGACGGCGTGGCGGATGTTCGGGAAGTCATTTTCACCGGCTTCGCCAGTGCCTACGCCCCCTACGCGACCAACAAACTCAATGTCCAGGCATTGATGAACTCGTTTCAGTGGGGACCGGACAACCGGATTCAGGGCAGTGCCAGCCTGAGCGGCGGGGAGGTTTCCCTTGTGGATTCTCCGTTCACCCGTCAGTGGCGCGAGTCATGGGCTGTTCGATTCGCCAATCGGGCCGTACCCTGGCACCCCCCGTCTCCCCATCCCATCTCACTGCGCGGACGGGACTTTTCCTTTGATCCCCGTTCGCTTGAACTCCGCCCCGAATCGGGTGGAGGCCAGCATGGAATGAGCTTCGACAGCCAGGGACGGAAGTTCGTCTGCTCCAACTCCGACCACCTGCAGCAAATTCTCTTCAACGAAGACGAGGCCGCGCCGAACCCGCACCACGCACTTCCTTCACCGAGGGTCAGCATCGCTGCGGACGGCCCCGCAGCCGAAGTGTACCGCCTCAGTCCGGACGAGCCGTGGCGGGTGCTCCGCACACGATGGAGGGTTGCAGGTCTCGTCGAAGGCCCGGTGGAAGGAGGCGGACGCCCCAGCGGCTATTTCACGGGTGCCACCGGCGTCACATTGTATCGTGGGGATGCCTATGGACCGGAGTATGTCGACAACGCCTTCATCGCAGATTGCGGCAGCAATCTGGTCCACCGCAAACGGCTGGTCCCGGGAACGGATGGAATTGTGCTGAGAGGCGAACGTCCGTCGGATGAAACGAAAAGTGAATTTTTAGCCAGTCCGGACAACTGGTTCCGTCCCGTCCAGTTGTTCAATGGACCGGATGGCTGTCTATGGGTGATCGACATGTATCGCGAAATCATCGAGCACCCCTGGTCCCTGCCCGACCACCTGAAGCAACAGGTGGACCTTGATTCCGGACGGGATCGAGGTCGACTGTGGCGCATCGCACCAGAAGGCCAAAGGCATTTTTCGCTGAAACCCATCCTCAAAAGCGATTCCCCGAATGCCTGGGTGGAACATCTGGCCAGCCCCAACGGTTGGATGGCAGACACCGCCGCCCGACTGTTGATCGAGCAGGCCGACCCGGGTTGGGCTGGTTCGATCGAGCGACTCCTGCATCACCATTCCGCGAACGCCAGACAAAAGGCCCTCGGGGTCCTGGCAACCCTGGGAATCCTTCATCCGGAACAACTGCTTTTGGGCATCACGGACCCCGACGCGGGGGTGCGGAAAAATTCTCTTCAAATCGTCTCCCTGTTTCCCGCGGCGGCCCACACCCCGCCTGTCGTCGATGCCGTCCGACTCATGGCCTCTGATGCCGATCCATCGGTTCGTCTGGCCTGGGCAATGAAGGTTCCGCGTCTGCTGCCCACCGTGGACCTTTCAGACGTCACTCGATTGATTTTGGCAGGACCTCCGTTGGTCCGATCGGCGGCGATCCATTCGGTACCGGGGCGCGAGTGGGAGGTGTTGTCAGTGATTCTCAAGGACTCCCAATCGCCGGTGACGAAATCAACCGAGGATGCCGTCTTTGAAATCGCCCAGACGATCGGGCGGACCGGCATTGCGGTATCCGTACGCTCTTTGGTCGAAACAATGCCCATCTTGAGATCGGCGCTATTGGCGAAAGCGTCCGCTCATGGATTGGCCAATGGCCTGGTCATGGAACAACATTCCAAGATGGTGACCGACCTTCCTCAACCGCTTCCTGCCGACTTCGCAGAGGCCTGGGAGAAGGCAACCCACCCCCCAACTCCCACAGAAGGCCCCCACCTCGCTCCACCAAATCCGGACCGGGTGGCTGTGCTGGCGGACTACCTGTCGGCATTGGACCTGACAGGCGATCATAGAAAGGGGAGTACGACCTTTCTGGAACGATGCAGCCGCTGCCATGCGGTGGGAGGCACAGGCAATGCGGTGGGTCCGGACGTTGCGTCGGTTGCCGCCAACAGCCCTGCGCGGCTTTTGGTCTCCATCATCGATCCGAATCGGGAGGTGGCCCCCAATTATGTGGCGTGGACTGCCGAACTCAAAGGAGGCGAGACACTGGTGGGACTGCTGGCTCGCGAATCGACCGATTCCGTCACGCTTCGGCAGGCGGGGGGCATCGATCGAATCCTGCCCCGCACCGTACTCCAGTCGCTGAAATCCGACCGCCGCTCTCTGATGCCGGAGGGATTGGAGTCGGGCCTTTCCCTGCAGGAGATGGCGGACCTGCTAAGCTTTCTGGCACCGCGGCAGTGAGCCTTTCCATCGTTCGAGGCGGTGCCCCAGCGATGATGGTCCCCAATACGTCGACACCCACCTTGGGCTTGTGAATGACGGTGAAGGTTAGGTTGTCGAACTGCGACCTGCAGGTGCCAGAATCCGATCGAAGATCATAATCTTCTGCCAAATCTTGCGCGACAAGCCGTTGGTCAGATTCTCCACCTCGTTCACGGCGGCCAGGGTCACGGGATCATTGAAATTTTGAACGTAGAGCGCGGCCAATTTGCTGATCAACGCCAGCAGGTCACTGCAATCGTTCAGGTATCGAATCAACTCGGCTGGATTCCGAGGATTATGGCCGGAGTCGGTTGGGTCGTCCGG
>CAIPFS010000455.1 GCA_903864375.1 uncultured Verrucomicrobiota bacterium | reverse complement strand
GGTGTGGATGCTGATGAACAGCGGATGAAACTGTTTCAGCATCGCGCACAGTTCCGGGGTGATGCGCTGTGGCAGGAAGATTGGAATCCGGGTGCCAATGCGCAGGAATTCCACGTGGGGTATTGCCCGCAGCCGGCTGAGGAGATTTTCCAGCTTTTCGTCACTCAACAGGAGGGGATCCCCACCGCTCAAGAGGACGTCCCGAATCTCCGGATGGGACTCAATGTAGGCGATTTGCCGGTCGTATTCCGGATGAAAGTCATAGCCGCTGGCGTTGCTGACGAGGCGCGAGCGGGTGCAGTAGCGACAGTAGGCGGCGCAACGGTCAGTAACCAGAAACAACACCCGGTCGGGATAGCGATGGACGAGGCCGGGAACGGGTGAATGGGAATCCTCACCGCATGGGTCTGCCATCTCCCACCGGGCGGTGGTGGTTTCCTCCAACCGCGGGATCACCTGTCGCCGGATCGGGCATGACTCGTCGGCGGCGTCGATGAGGCTGAAAAAGTAGGGGGTGATGGCCATCGACAGCTTGGACTCACCCGCGAGGATGGCACCGGCGCGTTCCTCGGGCGTCAGGGTGGGCAGCAGGCGCTCCAACTGTTCGACCCGGGTGATCCGATGCTTCAATTGCCAGCGCCAGTCATTCCAGTCGGCTTCGGGTACATCCGCCCAGTAACCGCGCCCTGCAGATTGAAACGCTTTCAACCGACTTTCCTGATTATCCATGAGATGCAAACTGTTGCCGGGGAGGAACTAACGGAGGATCAAAATCCGGGCCGCCTGGGTCTCCGAGGCCATTTCACAGGGAGCAACCTAGGCCGGGTCGCCCAATCGTCAAGCAACCTGGATCCCAGCCGACTCCAGGAAAGGAGGGCCAGGGTCAACTCCGCCCTCGACAGCAGCCCCCTGAGATCAAACCTTCAACTGAATGCCGACGGCTGACTTTGTCCACCTCCACCTTCACACCGAGTACTCGCTCCTCGATGCCGCCTGTCGCATCGAACGGATGATGGACAAGGCGGTCGCATTGAATTTCCCGGCGGTGGCCATGACCGACCATGGGGTGATGTACGGGGCGGTGGAATTCTACCAGGCCGCCCGCAAGCGAAACATCAAGCCGATCATTGGTTGCGAAGTGTATGTCGCTCCGGGAAGCCGTCTCGACAAAAAGCCCGGGTCCGGCATGCGGGATGTCTACCATCATCTCGTCCTTCTGGCACGGAACGATCAGGGCTACAAGAATCTGATCAAGCTGGTCACCGCAGCGAACCTGGAAGGTTTTTATTACAAACCCCGCATCGACAAGGAACTCCTTGAACAGCATGCGGAGGGTCTGATCGGACTTTCCGGTTGTCTCGCCAGCGAAATTCCGGAGGCGATCGTGAAGGATGATCTCTCCCGGGCGCGCCAAACGGTCGATTGGTTCAAGCAGGTCCTTGGCCCGGAACACTTTTATCTGGAACTTCAAAACCACGGCATCCCGGAACAAAACAAGGTCAATCGTCAGCTGATCCCGTGGGCGAAGGAATTCGGCGTCAAGCTGGTGGCCACCAATGACGTCCATTACGTCGAGGAGGGGCACTGGCAGGCGCACGACTGCCTGGTGTGCCTGGGACGCCAGCAGCAGCGGGACCCGGCCAAGCCCACCTATCAACCCGGCCAGTTTTACCTCCGGTCCGCCGAGGAGATGAAGGCCCGCTTTGCCGAGGTGCCGGAGGCCGTCCTCAACACGCTGGAGGTGGCCGAGCAGTGCAACGTGACCATCCAGTTTGGAAAAGGGGCACAGCATTATCCCGTGTTCCAGCCACCCGAGACCTGGACCCGGGAAGGCTATCTGCGCCAGTTGCTGTGCGACGGCCTCAAGACCCGCTACGGCGTCACCGCCCGTGTGGAGGGCTCTGACATTCGAATCGAATCGCTCGAGGCGGCGGATCGACTCCCGCCCTGCCCCGAACCGGCGGCGGGAGGGTGGCCCGAGGAATGGAATCGCTTTGGTGCCACAGCGGCTGCGGCTCTTCAGATGATCCTGAGCCGTCTGGAACTGGAGCTGCGGGTCATTGAGAAGACCGGCTATGTCAGTTATTTTCTGATTGTGGGCGACTTCATCCGGCACGGACGGAGCAAGGGCATTTCCTGTGTGGCGCGTGGTTCGGCTGCCGGTTCACTGGTCACCTACCTGCTCGAGATCGCCAACGTGGACCCGCTCCGCTACGGCCTGTTGTTTGAACGTTTTCTGAATCCGGAGCGTGTCAGTCCCCCGGATATCGACATTGATTTTGCTGATGACCGGCGGCAGGAGGTCATCGAGTATGTGCGCGACAAATACGGGCGCGATGCGGTGGCGCAGATCATCACCTTCGGAACCCTCGGTTCGAAGGCCGTCATCCGGGATGTCGGCCGGGTCATGGGGATGTCCTTCGGTGAATGCGACCGCCTCTCCAAGATGGTGACCGACGCCAAGTGGTCGCTCGACGACGCCCTGGAGAAAAGCCCGGATTTCCGCAAGGCCTACGATAGCGAAGAGGCCACCCGCGAACTGGTGGACCAGGCCCGGATTCTGGAGGATCAGGCGCGCAATTCGAGTGTGCATGCCGCCGGCGTGGTCATCGGGGCCCAACCGCTGGTCAATCTTCTCCCCCTGAAGCAGGATGAGGAGGGGGTGATCGTCACCCAGTATGCCATGAATCCCGTGGGGGACCTGGGTCTGCTCAAGATGGATTTCCTGGGGCTCAAAACCCTGACGGTTATTCGCAACAGTTGTGAACTGATCGAGCGAACCCAGGGTGTGACAGTTCCCATTGACAACCTTCCACTCGATGACGCCCGGACTTACGAATTGCTGAACAACGCCCAGACCCTGGGAGTATTCCAATTGGAATCCGGCGGCATGCGCGACCTGTGTCGGAAGTTCCAGATCGCCAGTGTGGAGCATATCACGGCGTTGATCTCGCTCTACCGGCCGGGCCCCATGGACCTGATTCCGGACTTCATTGAACGGCGGCATGGCCGGGCGCCGATTGTCTATCCCCATCCGCGGCTTGAGCCAATCGCCCGGGAAACTTATGGCGTGCTCATCTATCAGGAACAGGTGATGCAGGCCGCCCAGATTCTTGCCGGCTACACGCTGGGCGGAGCCGACCTGCTCCGGCGGGCGATGGGAAAAAAGAAGCTGGAGGAAATGGAGAAGCAGCGGGCGATCTTTGTCGAGGGCTGCGGGACAAACGGGATTCCTCCCCAGGAAGCCAATCCAGTGTTCGATTTGCTGGAGAAATTTGCCGGGTACGGCTTCAACAAATCCCACGCGGCGGCCTACGCCATCGTTGCCTATCAAACGGCGTACCTGAAGGCCAACTATCCGGTTGAATTTCTCTGCGCCATGATGACCAACGACCAGGGTGACCTGGCCAAGCTGGCGCAGTATATCGGCGAGGCTCGGGGCTTCGGCATTCAGGTTCTCGGGCCCGACGTCAATGAATCGGAGGTCGGTTTTGCCCCTGCCAGGACCCCGGGAGCGGAGAACCGGCGGGTGATCCGGTTCGGGCTGGCCGCGATCAAGGGGATGGGAGAAATCGCGGTGGAAAGCCTGCTGCAGGCCCGCCGGTTGGGCGGGCGCTTCCAGTCGCTCCCGGAATTGTGCGAACGGGTCGATACCCGCATCGTCAACCGGCGGGCTCTCGAATGCCTGATCAAAACCGGTGCCTGCGACGGACTGGGACCCAACCGGGCCACGCTCATGGCGGGCATCGATGCAGCCCTGTCGCGGGCCAGTTCCATGGCGGCGGACAAGGCTGCCGGTCAATCCTCCCTGTTTGATGCCTTTGATGCCGCGCCGGTGGCCCGACCTGTGAAACCGGTGGTGCTGCCCGACTGGCCGATGAGTGAAAAGCTGGCCTACGAGAAAGAGCTCCTCGGCATCTTTGTCAGCGGCCACCCCCTCGACCCTCACGCCCGCCTTCTCGAACGGTTTGCATTACACCCGGTAGAAACCTTGCCGTCCCTTCCCAACCGGGGCATGGCACGCATTGGAGGCCTGGTCACCGCACTGATGGAGGGGGTCAGCAAAAAGAGTGGTAAAAAATTTGCCATGGCCACCATCGAGGATTTGACCGGTTCGGTACAGGTCCTCGCGATGAGTGAAAATTACGACAAATTCCGGGAATTGCTCAACCCCAACACGGTGGTTCTGGTGACCGGGGAGGTCTCCACCGGCGAGGACAAGCCCAAGTTGTTTCCCCAGGAGATCATCAAACTGGAGGATGCGCCCCGGAAATTCACCCGACAGGCCCACGTTTGGATGAAAACCATCGAGGCGTCCCGTCCGGCGATGGAAAACCTGCGAGCCCTCGCTGAAGCGCATCCGGGGCGGGTCCCTTTGTTCATCGCCCTGCGGTACGGCGGCGGGGAGGTCGCCTACCTGGAGACCAATGAGCGGTATTCCGTCAATCCCGGCCCGGCCTTTGAAACAGCCGTCGAGAGCGCCTTCAATCCGGGAGCCCTTCAATTGATTGTGGACCGCTCGCTGCCCGAGCGGGCGCCGCGGAAGTGGGAACGCCGACCGGGCGGTGGTGGGGAGGACGAATAGGCCCGGGTGGGACGGCAGGCAAGATGCCCAATGTCCCTCCGGACGTAAATCCCTCCGAAGGAGGGACATACAACGGAGGGACGCGCTCCTGCAAGTCCCCAATTACTGCAGGGATCCTGACCAATACCGAGCTGAAAGCACCTGGGTAACGGGGCTCTCGTCAATTCGGAGGAGGTCCAAGACGCATCGGCCACCCGACTCATGGTATTGATTCAGGTCCGATTTTGGAAGTCTTCGCCCCCCCGAGCTGATTCCATTCCAGTCTTTGCCGCCGCCGGCCGACCGATTACGCTGAAACCCATGTTCGATTCGTTGACCGGCAAGCTTCAGGGGGTATTTCGCAACCTGCGCGGACTCGGTAAAATCTCAGAAGCCAACGTGAGCGACGCCCTCCGGGATGTCCGGATGGCCCTGCTCGACGCCGACGTCCAATTCCAGGTCGCCCGCGACTTCATCGAACAGGTCAAGGTCCAGGCCCTGGGCCAGCAGGTCATCCAGTCGGTTCATCCCGGCCAGCAGATGATCAAGGTCATCCACGATGAACTGGTGCGCCTGCTCGGTTCTGAGAACGCCGGACTGGAACGGGGTGCCAGCCCCGGCAGCATTTTGATGTGCGGTCTGCACGGCTCGGGCAAAACGACCACCTCCGCGAAGCTTGCACGATACCTCGTCAAGCAGGGGCGGCGTCCGCTGCTGGTGGCTGCCGACGTGTACCGTCCCGCAGCCATGGATCAACTGGCGGTGCTCGGGCAGCGCATTGAGGTGCCCGTTTTCGTCAAGCCAGGGGAAAAGGATGTCCTGGTCATTGCCCGGGAGGCCCAGGCTCTCGCCCGGGAAACATCCCGGGACACCCTCATTTTCGACACTGCCGGACGCCTCCAAATCGATGAGCCGCTGGTTCAGGAGTTGGTTCGCCTGCGGGACCTGGTACAACCCGGGGAAATCCTGCTGGTGCTGGATGCGGCAACCGGCCAGGAGGCCGTCAATGTGGCCACCCACTTCAACAGGGCCCTCGGCGTTACCGGGGCTGTCCTGACCAAGCTCGACGGCGATGCCCGCGGCGGAGCGGCCCTTTCATTCAAATCAGTGGTCGGCAAGCCGATCAAATTCATGGGGACCGGGGAAAAACCCGAGGATTTTGAGCCGTTCCACCCCGAGCGAATGGCCCAGCGGATTCTGGGAATGGGCGACGTGGTCAGCCTGGTGGAGAAGGCGGCTGAAGCAGTCGATCAACAGAAGGCGTTGGAACTTGAGGAGAAGATGCGCAAAGGCATCTTCACGCTCGAAGATTTTCTCTCGCAGTTGCGGGAAATGAAAAAGCTCGGCCCGATGGAGAACCTGGTGGGCCTTCTGCCAGGGGGCGCCGACATGATCAAGGGAGTCGACCTCCAGAAAAGCGAACGGGAATTCCGCCGGATGGAGGGCATCATTTGCGGCATGACGCCGACGGAACGTCGCAACCCCCAGATCCTGAATGCCAAGCGACGTCAACGCATCGCCAAAGGCAGCGGCGTCACCGTGGCCGAGGTGAATACCGTGCTCAAGCGGTTCGACGAGATGCAGCAGATGATGAAGAAATTCGGGAAGATGCAGAAAATGATGTCGAAGTTTGGCGGCAAACTGCCCGCGATGCCGAACATGCCTTTCGGTCGCTAATTCGCGGGGCGGCGGACCGACGAGGACTCGGTCGGATCGCTTCCGGGCTTGCGCCCGGGGGCGGTTCTCGGATCAAGATGAGGAACATTCCTTGCCCGCCATGCCACGTCCTTCCTTTTCCTTCCGTCTGGGCCTGTTCGGCCTACTGGCGGCACTTCTATCCCCGTCTGCTTCAGCGGCGGATGCCGACACGGTTCAACCCGATCCCACCGTGGCTCCCTTCTGGTCCGGGACCATCATCCGCGATCAAAAGCATCTCGCTGCGGCCAAGGGACTGGCCATTCCCCTGGGGAAAGATCGCAACCATTACGTTGCGTATGACCTCGACACCCTGCGCCTCTCCCTGGCGTGGTCGGGACCGTTTCTGGAATTTGGCAACACGTTGACCAAGATCGAGTGGCCGCCCCCGCCTTCCGTCAAAGGCGAGGTGGCGTTTGAAACAGCCGAGGGACCGGGCTGGGCTTCACCTGAGGCTGGATTCAGCGATCCGCGCCATCCCCAACAGGGACCGCTGCCCAAATCGTGGGTGCACTATCAGGGGCTTTACACCTCCGGCGATTCGGTGGTGCTCAAGTATTCCGTCGGCCAGGCCACCGTGCTGGAACTGCCATCCCTCGAAGGGACCGGCGAGAGCCTGACTTTTTCGCGAACCTGGCAGTTTGATCGGGCCGTGAGTCAGCAACAAGTGGTCCTGGCCAGTGGCATCGAAGGCACTGTGTCGTCCCCTCTCTCCGATGCCCCTGTCGCGGTTCATCTGTCCGGTGGAAAGAACTTGGCCGTCTCCGGTGCCAACCTGCCTCGCAGCACGCGACTGGAGTCGGATTCCGAGGGACGACTCATCCTCAAGCTGGCCTCCGTCCCCTCGCAAAAGCCGTTGACCGTCTTCCTTCAATCCTCGGTTGCCGCCAAGGCGGCCTCGACCGCCGCGGGAATTCCCAAAGACCTCCGAACCCTGACCCACGGCGGACCGGCTCACTGGAAACAGACCTTGGAAACGGTCGGCGTCGTGGCCAGGGATGATGGTCCGTATGTGGTGGACACCATCTCCGAGCCGTACCCGAACCCGTATCATTCTCACCTCTACTTTGGCGGGTTTGATTTTCTGCCCGACGGCAGGGCGGTCATCTGCACCTTTCACGGAGATGTTTGGATTGTTTCCGGCATCGATGCCAAACTGGACCACCTCGTCTGGAAACGGTTTGCCACCGGGCTGTTTCAACCCCTCGGCGTCAAGGTCTCCTCCGGAAAGATTTACGTGGCCGGACGCGACCAGATCACCCGGCTCTCGGACCTGAATAACGATGGCGAGGCCGATCTGTATGAGAACTTCAATAACGACACCGTGGTGACGGCCAATTACCACGAATTCGTCCTCGACCTGCACACCGATTCCAAAGGCAACTTTTACTATGCCAAGGGAGCACCGTGGGAACCGGCCGTGACCTCGCCGCATCAGGGCACCCTGCTCAAGGTTTCCCCGGATGGGTCCAAGCTGGAGGTCGTGGCCTCCGGACTTCGCGCTCCCAATGGCATGACGGTAGGCCCCGATGATACCATCCTGATCGGCGATAATCAGGGCCATTGGATGCCTTCGTCCAAATTGAATCTGGTCAAACCCGGTTCCTTCCTGGGCATGGTCCCGTCGGCACAGAAGGAACTGAAGCTCCGCTACCCGGACGGGCGTGAAATCTCCGTCAATCCCAGCGATCCGGAAGCCCGAAAGAAGTACGGCCTGAAGGGATGGGAAGGGGCCATGCCGATTCCAGAAAAATATGACGAACCCATCTGCTGGCTGCCCATGCGCTGGGACAACTCCAGCGGCGGACAGGTCTATGTGACCAGTGACCGCTGGGGCCCCTGGAAAGGCGCTCCACTCTTCCTCAGCTACGGCAAATGCCTCCTCTACGGAGTCTTGTGGGATGACGTCCAGGGAACCATCCAGGCCAGCATGGTTCCCTTCAATCTCAAGTTCCAGTCGGGTGTCATGCGGGCCCGTTTCAACGAACGCGACGGACAACTGTACGCCTGCGGGTTGAAGGGCTGGCAGAATGCCGCCACCCGCGAAGGGGGCTTCTACCGGGTTCGGTACACCGGCCAACCGGTCCGTATGCCGGTCCGGGCTCATGCGACCCAGACGGGTATCGAAGTCGATTTCAGCACCGAGCTCGATTCCGCCACGGCGACGGATGCAGGCAATTTCGCTGTGGAATTGTGGAACTACCGTTACTCGGGAAACTACGGTTCGCCCGAAGTCTCGGTAAAGACACCTGCGACCGAAAAGCACGACAACCTCGAAGTCAAGTCGGTCAAGTTATCGTCGGATAAGCACAAGCTTTTCATCGAGGTGGAAGGACTCCAACCGGCAGACCAATTCGGCATCAAGTACAATGTGAAGGCGGCCGACGGCACCGAATTGAAGTCCGAATTGATCGGAACCATCCACAAGCTGGGCACCGAAACTTCGGCTGCCCTTCGGTAGACCGGCTCTCTGGCTGAGCCTTCCCCCCAATGCCGACAGCGATGAACCCAGGGAACCATCGCTGTCCATGGTGTGTGGGGACACCCCTGTATGAACGGTATCACGACGAGGAATGGGGGGTTCCGGTGCATGAGGACCGGCTCCTCTTCGAGATGCTGATCCTGGAAGGGGCGCAGGCGGGTCTCAGCTGGCTGACCATTCTCAAGAAACGGGAGAATTATCGGAAGGCGTTCAAAGGCTTCGAAATTGCGGCCGTGGCCCGCATGGATGCATCGGAAGAGGCCCGATTGCTCCAGGACGCGGGAATCGTGCGACATCGGCAAAAGATTTCGGCGGCAATTCGAAACGCCCAGGCGGCCCTTGAGATTCAGCGGGAGTTCGGAAGCCTGGATCGTTTCCTGTGGCAGTTTGTGGAAGGCCAACCCCGAATTGGAAATCGAAAGACGATGTCGGAAGTTCCGGCCCGAACGGCCGAATCCGACGCCATGAGTGCCGCCCTGGCGGGTCGTGGGATGAAGTTCATCGGGTCGACCATCTGCTATGCCTTCATGCAGGCCGTGGGCATGGTCAACGACCACCTCGTGACGTGCCCACAGTACTCGGGGGTTCGTTGATCTCAGGGCGGATGAAGCGGTTCGTACCGGGGGGTTGTTCGGACCGCCGCGGCTCACCAGGAGGTTCGCCCTACC
>CAIPFS010000454.1 GCA_903864375.1 uncultured Verrucomicrobiota bacterium | reverse complement strand
TTTTGCCAACATGAACTATCTGTCTGTCAGTATCCTTTGCGCCGGATTGCTGGTGACTGCCCATGGCGCCGAGCCGACGGCGACCGCTCCAACGCAGAGCACTTCAACGAACACTGCCCCGGTTCTCGATTCCCGCTTCAAGGACTTCAACGAGCAGCATTCCTACTCGCTCGGGGTCGTCATCGCCAATGACATGAAGCGCAATCTGCAACGGGGTGGCTACGAATTTGACCCCGAAGTGCTTTCCCGCGCCTTTGCCG
This sequence comes from uncultured Verrucomicrobiota bacterium, assembly GCA_903864375.1. Lineage (GTDB taxonomy): Bacteria > Verrucomicrobiota > Verrucomicrobiia > Limisphaerales > UBA9464 > CAILNN01. Next base: position 9,479 of record CAIPFS010000454.1, on the reverse strand, counting down.
ACGTGCTGACCGGGAAATCCACGGTGATTTCCAGCAACGAAGCATCGACGTTTTTCCGGGCATACAATCTCGAAGTCCGGGCAGCGGCAGATGCCAAGCGCAAGGCGGAAGGCGAAAAGAACAAGAAAGCCGGCGAAGACTTTCTGGCCGCCAACAAATCCAAGGAAGGCGTGATCACGCTGCCGAGCGGACTTCAGTACAAGGTATTGAAAACCGGTACGGGCGCCCTGCCGAAGCTGACCGACCTGGTGAGCGTGAATTACAAGGGGACCCTGATTGATGGCACCGAGTTCGACAGTTCCTACACCCGCGGCGAGCCGGCAACCCTCGGGGTCCGTGGCGTCGTCAAGGGCTGGACCGAGGCGCTGCAGATGATGCCGGTCGGATCCAAATGGCAGCTGTTCATCCCTGCCGCCCTCGCCTATGGCGAACGGGGCAGTCCGCCCAAAATCGGGCCCAACGCCGCCCTCGTGTTCGACATCGACCTGCTGGACGTCAAGCAGCCCCCCACCCCGCCCGTTCCCAATCAGCCGGCGGTGACCAGCGACATCATCAAGGTGCCGAGCAAAGCTGAACTGGACAAGGGTGCGAAGATCGAAGTGATCAAGCAGGAAGAGTTGGACAAGCTGCAGAAGGAAGAAGCCGCCAAGAAGGCGGACAACAAGAAATAGCTGCATCCCCATCCACCTGACAACCCCGGTGAAGGCCCATTGCCCCACCGGGGTTCTTCCCTTTTTATTATGAGCGCCTACGACGATTTCGCCCGCATTGCCGCCGAACAGTGTGCAGCCGTGGCCACCACACAACGGGATGCCATCGTTCAGGCAGCCGGTTGGGTGGCTGACGCACTGGCCCGGGACCGCTTCCTCTATGTCTTTGGAACAGGCCATTCCCACCTGTTAGCCGAAGAGGTTTTTTATCGCGCAGGGGGACTGGCCCGGGCCGTTCCGATGCTGGTCGAACCGCTGATGCTCCACGAAAATGCCATCCAGGCGACCTATCAGGAACGGGAATCCGGCTACGCGGCCCAGATTCTGAAGGACTACCGGCTCGAGGCGGGAGATGTCCTTGTTGTGGCGTCCAATGGTGGACGCAATGCCGTTCCCATCGAACTGGTCCTCGGAGCCCGCGAACTCGGCGTGAAAACGGTGGCGGTCACCAACCGGACCCAGAGTTTTGCCTGGCCTTCCCGGCACGCTTCCGGACGACGGCTGGCCGAAGTCGCCGAGGTGGTGATCGATAATTGCGGCGTCGACGGTGACGCTGCCATGGGTATTCCTGGTTATCCCTTCCGGGTGGGACCACCGTCGAGCATCACCGGGATGCTGATCATCAACCTGCTCGTGGTGCAAGCCATCGAGGAATGCGTCCGGCGCGGTGGACAACCCGAGGTCTACATCAGCAGCAACACTCATGGCGACAGTCACAACGACGTCTTGCTGGAGAAATACCGCTCCCATATTCGCCATCTCTAATTATTCCCGGGGTTCCCGGATCCCACTATTCCGTCGCTGTCCCGTAAATGGGGCCGCACCCGCTTGACTTTGGCAGTCGGATTCCCGATGCTGGCCTGCTAGTTTTGTAGCTCGGAAAACCGGCTGCCCCTATGCCTGAAGCGAAAAAGAAAAAATCTGCGGAAAAAACGGACAGTCCCAAGGTTGAGCGGCCACGTAAGGTGGAACGAAAATCAACGGGTCGCACCCCTGAAGGTGCGCCGGTTGAGGTTCGCGCCCCTGTCAAGGCGGCCAAGGGAGCTTCCGACCATGGACCGGGGCCCGAGGCCAATGGCAAACCACCGTTGGTACCCGGAGGTCCACCCGCTGAAGGCGATGCGGCAACCCCAGGCATCGGCACCGTCAAGAGTGCCAGTGGTGTCGACATCACCGAAAAGATCAAGGAATTGGTCCGCGTCGCCCAGGAACAGGGCTACCTGACCTACGGGGACATCAACGATGCCCTGCCGGACAACCTGGTCACCCCGGAAGATCTCGACGAGATTTACATCAAGCTTCGCAACCTGGAAATCGACATCGTCGATCAGGCCGAAGTGGACCGTCCCAAAGCGGCGGATCAGGAGGAGGAGCCCGATGACAAGGCACGTCTGGACATTCTCGACGATCCGGTCCGGATGTATCTCAAGCAGATGGGCCAGGTGCCGCTGCTGACCCGCGAGCAGGAAGTCGAAATTTCGAAGCGCATCGAAGACGCCGAAAACGAGGTCAAGCGGGTCATCCACGGCTTTGGTTTCGCAGGCAAGGAACACATTGCCCTGGCGGAAAAACTGGTGGCCGAGCCTCCCAAGGAGCGCTTTGACCGGGTCATTGTCGACAAAAAGATCGAGGTCCGCGAGGAACACCTGAAGGCCCTGCGCAAGCTGGTCAAGGAAGTCCGCGCCCAGGACCAGATTGTGGACGAGCGCTGGCTGGAGGAGCAGGAGTCCATCGGCAAACCCAAGCACGAAAAGGCGGTTCAGGAGTATCGCAAGCAGGACGAAAAGCTGCAAAAGACGTTTCCCAAGTTTTACTACAAGCAGAAGGTCATCGAGGAAATGTCGCTGGTGGCCGACAACATCCACGACAAGTTTCAGAGCAGCGTCCGCATCGTCAATGAACTGTCGGCGCAAAAGCGCATTCCCCCGGTTCAAGCCATTCTTCAGTCTGAAGAGCAGAAGATTAAGGCACTGGAGCAGTTCGTCCGGATGACGGCCTCGGATTACCTCCATGCCTTCGCCCAGCTCAAGCATTTCGAGAGGAAGGCGCTTCAGGCCAAGACCGAAATGGTCGAAGCCAACCTTCGTCTGGTGATTTCGATCGCCAAGAAGTACACAAATCGTGGCCTGTCGTTCCTCGACCTGATTCAGGAGGGCAACATGGGCCTCATGAAGGCGGTCGAGAAATTTGAGTACCGTCGCGGGTATAAATTCTCCACCTACGCCACCTGGTGGATCCGGCAGGCCATCACCCGTTCCATCGCCGATCAAGCCCGGACGATCCGCATTCCGGTCCACATGATCGAAACGATCAACAAGCTGATGCGGGTGCAGAAGCAGCTGATCCAGGACTTTGGCCGGGAACCGACACCGGAGGAGATCGCGGAAGAGATGCAGATGCCGGTGGACCGGGTCCGCGCGGTCTTGAAGATGGCCCAGCAGCCGATTTCGCTGCAAAGCCCGGTGGGCGACAGTGACGACACCAGCTTCGGGGATTTCATTGAAGACAAGTCGGCGGAAAACCCGTCGGACATGACCAGCTACAGTCTTCTGAAAGAGAAGCTGACCGAGGTGTTGGATACCCTGACCGAGCGGGAACGCAAGGTCCTGGAACTCCGTTTCGGACTGGTGGACGGCTACAGCCGGACTCTGGAAGAGGTCGGCAAGCAGTTCAAAGTCACCCGGGAACGTATCCGTCAGATTGAGGCGAAAGCCCTCCGAAAAATGCGTCACCCGACCCGACTCCGACAATTGCAGGGGTTCCTTGAGGGTGAAGAGTCCCTTCTGGCCTGAACCGCCGGAGTGTGAAGCAGACACTCCCGGAAGAAAGGTCGAGGCCTTTCCTCCGGTCCACTGGACGCCGGAGGGTTATCCGGCCGTGACGACCACGTAGTTTCGCTTTCCTTTGCGCAAAAGCAGGTGCCTGCCGTACAGGAGGTCGGCCGTCGAGACCAGTCGTTGGGTATCGGTCAATCGGTGGTTGTTCAGATAGAGTCCCCCACCCTCCAGGTCTTTCCGCGCCTGGCCCTTGCTGGGGCTCAAACCGCTTTCAACAAACAATTCCAAAATCCCCAGACCCGGACCGCTGAATTTCAAGTGATCGACCGGGCGCGTTGGAACTTCTCCCACGACTTCGTTAAAGGTCCCCTCCGAGAGGTCGTCCAGAAGTCCGCCACCGAAAAGGATTTCACTGGCCCGGATGGCCTCTTCCGTTGCACGGGGTCCATGGACCAAATCGGTGACAATGCGGGCGAGCTCCCGATGGGCTGCCCGTTGTCCTGGGTCAGCCAGGTGTCGAGCCTCCCACGCCTCGATCTCCTCCCGCTCGAGAAAGGTGAAGTATTTCAGGTATCGGATGACATCGGCATCGGCTGAGTTCACCCAAAACTGATAGAAGCGGTAGGGACTGGTCTTTCGAGGGTCGAGCCAGACAGTACCCGACTCGGTCTTGCCGAACTTGGTTCCGTCGGCCTTGGTGATGAGCGGAAACGTGAGGCCATAGGCCGTTCGAGCCAGCTTCTTGCGAACCAGGTCGATGCCGAGGGTGATGTTACCCCATTGGTCGGAGCCACCGACTTGCAATTCGCATCCCTGATCGCGGGCCAGAACATAAAAATCATGCGCCTGAAGCAGCATGTAACTGAATTCGGTAAAACTGATGCCCGTTTCCCGGTCTTCCATGCGCGCCCGCACGGACTCCTTGGCAATCATTTGGTTAACGGTAAAGTGCTTGCCAATATCGCGTAGAAAATCGATGAACGAGATCGACCGGGTCCAATCCGCATTATCGACCAGGCGGGCAGTGTTGGGGACGATCTGGAAGTCGAGAAATCTGGCCAGTTGGGGCAGGACGGAAGCGACATTGGCGGCGATTTGTTCCGCCGTCAGCAGCGAGCGCTCGGTGGACTTTCCACTCGGGTCACCCACACTGCCGGTGGCCCCTCCCGCCACGGCAATCGGGATGTGACCGGCATTTTGGAAGCGTCGCAAGACCATCAAAGGGAGAAGGATGCCCACATGGATGGAATCGCTGGTGGGGTCGAAGCCGCAGTAAACCGTCACCCGGTGGTCGTCCAACTGATGACGCAGGGCATCCGGATCGGTGCAATCCGCCACCAGGCCACGCCACAGCAATTCATCGTAAATGTTCATCGTCCGGGGAGTTATCGCGACCGCATCCGTGGGCCACAAGCGGGAAGTTGGCCGACAGTCCCCTGAGCGTTGAATCCCGCACGTCAAGAATTCAAGACATCCGCGGTTGACGCTCCGGCTGACGAAACCCACCTTGGGAGCCGCGAGTTGTGAAGACCCTGTTGTTTGTATGCACCGGCAATACCTGCCGATCCCCCATGGCTGAAGCGCTGGCCCGTCGCGCGTTGAAGGATCGGGGGGAATGGCAGTCCATGTCCGCCGGATTGGGGGCGGTCAATGGTCAACCGGCCACCCCTCATGCCCTTCGTGCCATGCGTGAACTGGGCCTCGACCTGTCGTCGCATCGCTCCCAGATGATCACCGCCCGGCTGGTGCGGCAGGCCGATTACATTTTTGCCCTGACGCATGGTCATCTCGAGGGAATACTTTACCTGTACCCGGAAGCCGCGTCGAAGACCTTCCTCTTGAGAGAATTCGATGAACGGGTTGACGATGCCGAAAAAGACATTGCCGACCCCATCGGCGGTCCCCTCGATGGTTACATTGAGTGCCGCAATCAAATTGAATCAGCCGTTACCGCCCTGTTGAATTCCATGGAACAGCCTTCCGCCCCACAACTTTCCGGCCACCCCTCTTCCACCCAAGCCCCGACGGCGCAGGCACCGACGTCACCACCCATTCTGCTGGCTCTTGGAGCCGACCATGCCGGGTATGCCCTCAAGGAGACCCTGCGGGAGCATCTTGAATCCCGGGGCTTCCCCGTCCTGGACCTGGGCACCCATGGGCCATCGGCGGTCGATTACCCGGTCTACGGTCGACAGGTGGCGGAGGCAGTGGCCTCGGGCAAGGCGGGCCTCGGCGTATTGGTTTGTGGTTCCGGAGTAGGGGTGAGCATCGCCGCCAACAAGGTGCCCAACGCCCGGGCTGCGCTGGTCACCGCCCCTCACGTGGCGGCCCTGTCGCGTCAGCACAACGACGCCAATATTCTTTGCCTGGGCGCACGGGAAACCACGCCAGACCTGGCCATCGAGATTCTCGAAGCGTTCCTGGCCGCTGATTTCGAAGGTGGACGTCATGAAAGGCGGGTCCTGCAACTGGAATCCAGCGGACGGCTGGCAGCGGTGGACCCGGACATTTTCTCGATCATCGAGCAGGAAAAGCGTCGCCAGAATGAAAATATCGAGCTGATTGCCAGCGAGAATTTCACCAGCGCGGCCGTTCAAGCCGTCCAGGGAAGCGTCCTCACCAATAAATATGCGGAGGGTTATCCCCGAAAGCGATGGTATGGCGGCTGCGAATTTGTCGATGAGGCCGAGCAGTTGGCCATTGATCGTGCAAAGGCCCTCTTTGGTGCCGAGCATGCCAATGTTCAGCCTCATTCCGGGTCCGGAGCCAATATGGCGGTCTATTTCGCCTTGCTGAAGCCGGGCGACAAACTGCTGACCATGGACCTCTCCCACGGAGGCCACCTCACCCACGGCAACAAGGCCAATTTCAGCGGAAAATTCTTCGACATTGTCCATTACGGGGTCCGAAAAGGCGATGAACGCCTGGACTACGACGTGCTGGCTTCCCTGGCCCGCGAACACCGCCCCAGGATGATCACGGTGGGTGCCAGCGCCTACTCACGAACCATTGATTTCGCACGCATCGGAGAAATTGCGAAAGAGATCGGGGCTCTGCTGCTCGCCGATATCGCCCATATCGCCGGGCTGGTCGCCACCGGCCTTCATCCCAGCCCGATTCCCCACGCGGATTTCGTCACCACCACCACCCACAAGACACTGCGAGGGCCCCGTGGAGGACTGATCCTTTGCCGGGAGCAATTCGCAAAGGCCATTGATTCGCAGGTTTTTCCTGGAATCCAGGGCGGGCCCCTGATGCACGTCATCGCCGCCAAGGCCGTCTGCTTTCAGGCCGCGCGCACGCCCGAGTTCCAAGCCTACCAACAACAGGTCATCCGCAATGCCGGAGCATTGTCAACGGCCATGCAGCAGCATGGATTTCGCATCGTCAGCGGTGGCACCGATAATCACCTGATGCTGGTGGATGTTGGCGCCCGGGGATTGACCGGCAAACAAAGCCAGCTCGCCCTCGATGAGGCCGGTATCACCACCAATAAAAACACCATTCCGTTCGAAACCCGCTCCCCATTTGAAGCGAGCGGCATTCGTCTGGGCACACCGGCGGTGACAACCCGCGGCATGGGCGAAAACGAAATGAAGCACATCGGAGACCTCATCGCGCAGGTTCTCGCCGCGCCCGCAGACAGGGAACTGGCACACCGGGTTCGCGCCGAGGTGCGAAACCTGACCGCCCGGTTCCCGATTCCGGGCTGATTCGAGGGAAAGTGTGCCGGTTTGGGGAGACGGGGGCACCGAATTCTCCCAATTATCCGCTTGCTTCAAGCCTCCCCCATGCCATTGTCTGGAACGCAGCACGGCCAGGATATCGATAGTTCCCACCCCTCCTGGTAGTTCCCCGATTGAATTGGCTTTCGCCCAGAGGACCCGCTGTCCCCCAGCAATCGTTGATTTTCGGAGAAGGAGTGCCGCGATAAATTATCTTTTCGCCATGGCTCGTGCCCCAAGGAAACCCACCGCCCCCAAGAAGTCCCGGCCCCTCCCGGAGGATGCCGAAATTGCGCTTCCCCTGGTGGACGATCTCGATGCTCCAGAGTACGGCGGCCATCGCAAATCCAATAATCCTCTGGCCGACATGATCATCGGCGGAGAAGACACCACCCCGCTCCCCACTGCCTCACTCCCCAGCGCCCCACTCTCCAGCGCCCCGCTTCCCGCATCAGAGCCTATTTCGTCGAGGCCCGCCCGGCAGGACTTCATCATTGGCGGAGACATGGCCGCCTCCGCCCCGGCGACGTCGTCTCCATCCGACCTGATTGGAGGCTCTGCGTCGGACACCTTTCGTCCCAAGCCCAAGACCATCGGCGTTGACAAGGACGCAGACGATTTCGAGGACGATGATTTTGACGATCTCCCGGTGGCCAAACCCGCTTCACCGACACCGATCGCCACCCGAAGCAAGCCTGCGGCCGCCAGCAGTCGCCGTGGAGCGCGAAGTTCCCCGGGAGGCTTGCCTGATATCATTGGGGAGGTCGGAGCCGGCAGTTCCCCGAGTTCAACGCCTTCCGATCTCATCGGTGGGCCGCCGGTGCCGCAGGTCAAACAACCCGCAGTCAACCCGCCAACTCCCCCTCCGGTTTCATCGTTGCGTCCCCACCCGGGAGCCTGTCGCGCCCGCACCGATGCCAACGGCGGCACCCGCATCGCTTTCTCCACCACTTTCCCCCTCGCCTTCGCGCCCGCCGGTGCCGACGCCCCTTCCCCAAAAGGCCCGATTTGAGCGTCCCCAGGTTCCCACTGCTCCCGAAAAGTCTCAACCGGGCGCTATCCGCCCCCCGGAGATGTCCGAGCCCTCCGAGATTCGGACGGTATATATTCCACAGCCCGCGGCGACGGCGGCAGGAGACGACGGCGAAGGGACCTCGCCCTCCGTGGTGCCCGTGCAGATCCGTCCGCGGACGCTGAATCTTCACGATCTTCAGCCGATGCCGATTCATCACCTGGCCGATCTGGCCCGTGATTTCGGGATCGAGAATTACGGCACCCTCAAACGTCAGGAGATCATCTTTCAGATCGTCCAGCGCAACCTTCAGGGGGGCGGCGTCATCAACACCCGGGGGGTTCTGGAAGTCATGCCCGAGGGATTCGGCTTTCTGCGATCACCGGCGTTCAACTACCTCCCTTGTCCGGAGGATATCTACGTTTCGCCCTCCCAAATCCGCCGCTTCGACCTTCAGACCGGGGATGATGTCCAGGGCCAGGTGCGACCTCCCAAGGAGAAGGAAAAATTCTACGCACTGCTCAAGGTCGAGCGTGTGGCCGGAATCGACCCCGATGTGGCCAAGGAGAAGACTCATTTTGAGAACCTGACGCCGCTGTTTCCCAATCAACGGTTCATACTCGAAACCACCCCCGATGAGTTATCGACCCGGGTCGTGGATCTGGTTTGCCCCATCGGACGTGGCACCCGCGGACTGATTGTCGCGCCCCCACGCACGGGCAAGACCGTTCTGATGCAGAAATTGGCCAACGCCATTCTCAAAAACAATCCGGAGTGTTATCTGATCATCCTCCTGATTGATGAACGTCCCGAAGAGGTGACCGATATGGAACGGTCGTGCAAGGGGGCCGAAGTGGTCAGCTCCACCTTCGATGAACCTCCCGAGCGGCACGTTCAGGTGGCCGAAATGGTGATCGAAAAAGCCCGAAGGATGGTCGAACACAAACTCGACGTCGTCATCCTTCTCGATTCCATCACCCGTCTCGCCCGCGCCTACAATACCGTCCAACCGCACTCCGGAAAGATTCTCTCGGGCGGCGTGGACGCCAATGCCCTGCACAAGCCCAAACGCTTTTTTGGTGCCGCCCGCAAGATTGAAGAAGGTGGGTCCCTGACCATCATGGCCACCGCGCTCGTGGACACCGGAAGTCGGATGGACGAAGTAATCTTTGAAGAGTTCAAAGGCACCGGTAACATGGAAATCCATCTGGATCGTGCGCTCGTGGACCGCCGGATCTTTCCCTCCGTCAATATT
>CAIPFS010000453.1 GCA_903864375.1 uncultured Verrucomicrobiota bacterium | reverse complement strand
GACACCAGCAGCCCGGATGCCCTTCGGACCTACCAGGCCGTGGTTCTGCCACCAAGGCTCGCGACTCCCGTCCTGGCCGGCGGCCAGTTGACCCTCTCCTGGACGGGAACCGGGGTTCTTCAGGAATCCAGCTCCGTCAAGGGCCCGTTTGCTCCTTCGGCAAATCAGGCGAATCCGCAGAACGTGACTCCGAGCGGAGCGCTTCATTACTATCGGGTGGTTCAACCCTAAACCCAGCCGGAGTTTTACTTCAAAAAGCCGCGTGGAAACACGCGGCTTTTTTAGTATCCGAACTCGGAAACAATCGGCTGAAGAATCGGAAGGCACGGAGCCAGGAATTCCTCATAATTCTTCCATCGTCCCATGGCGTGTTTGTAGAGAGGTTGACGCACGGCCTCGTATGTCGGTGATCCGACCACTTTTTCATTCAACCGGTCACGGTATTTCAAGACCTCCGATTCCCACGGGAGTCCCAGGAACTCGATCGCACGCCGGGCCTCCCGTTCCAACTGAAGCACCGTATCTTCGTACCGGATTTCAATCCACGGAGCGACGATTCTCTCCTTCATCAGGCGCCATACGGCCAAGTCATTCGCATAGCGCCGGGCCGCCCTCTCCGGGGTGAGAAAGGAGACGCTGATCGGGTTCAATGGAAGGTACTGCATCAGACAACTGACCACGACATCCCGGGGGTCTCGAAGAGCAAAGAAGATATGGGTTCGCGGAAACAGTCGCAGAAATCCTGGCAAAACCATGGTCAATGGAGGGTTTTTGTCGAGGTGAACCCGTTCCCCAATGGGTTCCTGCAATGCGGCCTCCATATAGGAAAAATAGCGGGAGCGAAGCCTCTGAAGGCGTTCTTCCGGGGCACCATCCATGGCCGCTGCGGTTGGCACGGACGATCCGGGGCTCTGCCAAATCGAGGGGAAAACATCCCGGGCGAAGGCTTCCCGTTCGTCCGAACTGACCACCTGGCTATGGGCGTCGAGCACCTGCTCCAGGAGGGTGGTTCCCGAGCGCGGAAAACTCGTCAGGATGGCGGTTCGTCCGCCGCCGGATGGAGGAGCGGTTTCGGACCACCGGAGATAGTGCTCGGGGGTGACCGATGCCGCCAGGCGATTCAAATGGCCGAGGACCGCATCGGATTCGCGCAGAACCGAGCCTGCCAGTGGCATGAGACAGCGTTTGCTTTGCAACATCGCGTCCCATGCCTCCTTGAAGCGGGCGCTGCGATCGAAGGCCTGTGCCATCTCGGCCCACGCCTGTGCCTTTAACGCCGGATGCGCAGCAGGATGATCGACCAGACTTCGCATCCCAGATTCCGCCTCCGTCTCGCGTTTGAGGCGGCGTAGAAGTCGCAATCGGAAAAATTGCGCCTCCAGGTAGTCCGGATTCAACCGCAGGCATTCAGAAAGAAGGCTTTCCGCCTCATCCAGTCGGTGACGCCGTTCGTACAAGATCGCCAGTTCAAGAAAGGAATCCGCGATATCCTTCGTTCGGGCCAAGGCTCGCTCGAAACAAGCCATCGCCTTCTCCGGACGAAAGATCATCCGATAGGTCTGACCAGCGAGGTGCAGTAATTCGGGTTTTCTTTCGGTCAATTCCAACAATCGATCCAACAAAGCCTCGGCTCGTCGAATTTCAAATCGGGCACCCAGTGCCCGGCTGGCATCCACCAACGCCACGAGGTTGTTGGGATGCCTCCGGACGGCTTCTTCGAACTGTTGTAATGCCTCCTCAAAACGATTGGCCTGCCACAGGGCCCGTGCCTTGCGCAGAGCAGGGAGGTCGGCTCCCAGTCCCGGGATGAACGACGAGGGTGGTTGGACCGATTTCATGTCGATCCATTTAGCCCTGCGAGAGACATCCATCCGGCTGGTCGAGTTCGCACATGCGGTTCCCCGGGGGAAGGATGGATTACGGATTCTCGGGAACAAAGGAACTGAGCCGTTCCGGCGGTTTTGCCCCGGCTGTCGGACGCTCAGCCACCTTCCAGAGTTCGGTGGTGGAGTTGGTCACGGCTCCGCCGGTCTTGAGGAAAAACCACCCGGGATCCATTGCTGCCCCGGCATCCACATTCATCAGGGGTGTTGAGTCGCCGGTGAAGCGGGCTCGTGTGAGCTCCACCCATTCGCCGGTCAGGGTGTGGACCCAGCCCAACCCAAATTCGGCCACACGTCGTTCATGCGGACTTTTTCCATCCCGCCGGAAATCCTCCACAAAGCTGTAATACCCTTGCAAGGCGTCTCCTTTGGACCGGGTCCGGAAGGTCACCAAATGCCGCCATCGGGCCTTGTCCTCGTCGTACAAATACCCGGCATAGCTGGTCTTGAGCCCTTCCACTTTTGAATGAACCAGCAGGCGGACCACTTGATTGGTCTTCCAGGGCAAATCGAGAAAGCTTTGTCCGCCGGTCCCTTCGCCTCCAAAGCGAGCCACGCGCACCTCGGCGTCTTTATAAAGCACCTCGACCCGGTTGGTTTCCGCCACGGCCCCGGGGTCATCCTGCTGACCGGGGTCCCAGACGGAAAACAGGAGGATGCGAGGGCGGTCCGAACCCAGGTCCTGAATGCCGAAGTACCCGTGTGAAAACCCACAGACACAGAAATAGGTCTGGGGAATCGTTTCGCGGACCCGCACCTCGTTGTAGAAGATATCCCCCTTGGGAGCGGTCCAGCCGAGATGGACAGAACGGGCGGCGTCGGGGGCATTGGTCCCCGCTCCCTGGAGTATTCTCGATCCAGCTAGAAGAAGGAAAACCGTCATCAGACAAACGCGTCGGTACATACCGGGAACCATGCGCGAAAAACGATGTTCGGGAAAGCCGGAGATCGATGGCACTCCCGTCTGCTTTTGACGCAGCATTGTCACTTGAGAAATCCATGGGGTTCGTTCCCCATGTCCAGGAATTATCCGTTCCCATGAAAACGCCCCCGGTCTTGCTCTGCCGCGCCTTCCGGCACCCCCTCGTTTTTGCGCTTGGAATTGGCCTGATGTTCTGGGCAATGCCATTGCTCGGCGATCAGCCCGTTCAACGGCCTTCCACTAACGTCCTGTTCAATGGTTGGGGACTAACGCCGGCGGGGGCTTCGACCGCCATCAGCGATATGCCGCTCAAGATGGTGGTTGCGCCCGACAAAAAGACCTTAGTGACTG
>CAIPFS010000452.1 GCA_903864375.1 uncultured Verrucomicrobiota bacterium | reverse complement strand
TCGCGACTGGCGGTCCAGACCGAGGTCTTCCGATGGACCGTTGCCGCCACCACGGCCTCAGCCGAGTCGCAGAACCAGCAACGGGAGGTTCTTCCCCGGGCGGAGGCGGCCTTTCAGGCGGCTCTCAACGGCTGGATTGCCGGTCGGGCCACCTTGTCCGAGCTGTTTGAGACCCGACGGGCCGTCATCGAGACCCGCAGCCGTATCGCCTCCGCGGTCGAGGAACAGTGGGAGGCCATGAACCAGGTGGCCTTCCTCTGTGGAGAGGATTTATCCGCCCTTCTTCCAGCGGTTCCGTCCCCGGGCTCTCCGCCCGCAGACACCCCCCCTTCAGACCCGCAACCCCGGGCAAACCCCAACCCCAACCCTTCCGTTCCATGAAGCGATTTTTAGCAGGCATGATGGTGGTTCTGGCGATCGGCATCGCCGTGGGACGCTGGAGCGGCGGGCACGCCTCGGTAGGTTCTCCCGCTGCGACGTCCGGACGAACCGTTCTCTATTATCAATCCCCGATGCATCCGTGGATTCGCTCGGATCATCCCGGCAAGTGCACGGTGTGCGGCATGGATCTGGTGCCCATTTACGAAGGGACCAAGGCCATGGACAGCCACCTGACGGTTCTGGGCTCCAATGCGGTGACCGTCGCCGGTCTGGCCGTGGAGGTGGCGGGGCGCGGGACTCTGCATCGCGGGGTTCATTTCATCGGCGTTCTGGATGACGACGACACCCGGCATGAGGTCGTGAGTGCCACCGCCGGAGGCCGCATCGACTGGCTGGCCGACAACTTTGAGGGGGCCGAGTTCCGGCAGGGACAACCGCTGGTTCGTCTCTACAGTCCTTCCCTGCTGGCCGCGATTCGGGAGTATCTGGGCTTGCAGCGGGACGGAGAGGAGGCGAACGGCAGCCGGGGATTGCAGGACGGTGCCCGCCTGAGGCTCCGGCAGTTGGGGTTGACGGCGGATCAGATTGCCCGGCTTCGCTCCACCTACTCACCGACCAACCTCGACGTGGAACTTCTGGCTCCCCGCGATGGAACGGTGATCAAGCGGCTGGCCTATCCCGGTCAATATGTGAAGGAGGGAGATCCGTTGTTCGAGATTGGGGATTTTGGCGTGCTCTGGCTGAAATTTGACGCTTACGAACGGGACCTGCCCGCAATTCAGGTCGGTCGGGAGGTGGCATTCACCGTCACCGGCCATCCGGGCATGCGCTTCACCAACGCGATTGTCTTCATCGACCCCAACATCGATCCGATGAGTCGCACGGCAAAGGTGCGGGCCCTGGTGCCCAATCCGATGGAAGGGGAAGGGGCCGCGGCACGACGACGCTTCTCCCATCGGTCGGCGGCGGAAGTCGACCTCACGCTGGAATACCCCGAGGCGGTGACGGTCTCCCGATCCGCGATTCTGAACCCGGGTGGGAAGCCGCGGGTGTTCATCGAACGGGCTCCGGGGAGCTATGAAGCGCGATGGGTTCGCCTGGGCCATCGGGGTGACGATCAGTGGGAGATTTTGGACGGGGTCCGGGCCGGGGAACGGGTGGTGGTGCAGGGTGCCATCCTTCTGGACAGCCAAAGCCAGCTGGCCGGATTGGAGCCGTCCGGGACAAGCCAGCCCGGCACCATGGAGGATCGGCCACCTCTCCCCGAGTGGCTGGTGAAGGCCGACGCACTCCGGGCGGCTCTCGCGTCCGACGATTTGGAGGGATATCGTGCACGACTGGCGGAACTGGCCGCGCTGCCGCCGCCGACCCCTGTCTCCGAGTTGACGACCCGGGTGGTGGCAACCCTGCCGCGGGGCGACGTGGCCGACCTGACCGCCGCCCGTCGACTTTTCCTGCCATTCAGCGAAGCATTGGTGGGCTGGGGTGCCGCCCTGCGCCGGTCCGACCCGTCGTCGACGGGGTTGAAATTGTATGTGTGTCCCATGGGCAAGGGCATCTTTCCGGGTGCCCCGGCACAGGCCCGATGGCTGCAACTGTCGCCTCCGCTGGCCAACCCGTGGTATGGTGCCCGCATGCTGGATTGCGGCTCCGAAATAGCCCCTTGAAGCCATGATTCGCCGACTGATTGACGTCTGCCTCCGGCAGCGGTTTCTGGTGCTGTGCGCGGCCCTGTTGCTGGCCCTTTATGGCGTCGCGGCATTGCGCGAGACGCCCATCGATGCCCTCCCGGACCTGACGGAAAGTCAGGTGCTCGTCTTTGCCGACTGGCCCGGCAGAAGCCCGCAGGAGGTGGAGGACCAGATCACCTTTCCCCTGAGCGTCAATTTGCAGGGCCTGGCCGGCGTCCGCACTGTTCGGGCCAATTCAATGTTCGGGTTCTCGCTGGTGACCGTGGTTTTTGACGACGCCATTGATAATTATTTTGCCCGCCAGCGCGTCAGCGAACGGCTGGGACTTCTGGCCAGCCAGCTCCCTGCCGGCGTCATTCCCCAGCTGGGTCCCGACGCCACCGGGTTGGGCTGGATCTACCAGTACCATCTCGAAGTGGATCCGCTGCTGGCACCGGCCGGCGGGTACGATTTGGGGACCCTGCGCGCCCTTCAGGATTTTTATCTTCGCTACCAACTCCAGGCGGTGCCCGGGGTGGCGGAGGTCGCCAGCGTGGGAGGCTTCGTCCGCCAGTATCAGGTGGAGGTGGATCCCACCCGCCTGCAACGGACCGGCCTGACCCTCAGCCGCATCAGTGACGCCATCACGGCCAATCACCTCAATGTGGGCGGCAAGGTCCTGGAGGAGAACGGCATGGAATTCATCGTACGGGGTGTCGGCCTCCTCCATTCCCTGGCCGACATCGAGGGTATCGCGGTGGACGAAACCAACGGGGTGCCGATTTTTCTCCGCGACATCGCCACGGTTCAGGTGGGAGGTGACTTTCGACGCGGTGCCCTCGACGTCGCCGGGCATGAGGCGGTGGGCGGCATCGTCGTGCTCCGGAACCGCGAGAACGCCCGGGCCGTGCTGGCCTCCGTCAAGACCCGGCTGACCCAACTGGCCCCCAGCCTGCCGCCCGGGGTCTCGGTCCGTGCGTTCTACGACCGGGGCGACTTGATCGATCGGACCCTGGGCACCCTGCGAAGGGCCCTCGTGGAGGAAATGATCCTGGTGACCCTGGCGCACATCCTCTTTCTCTTTCATTTCCGGAGCATCCTCATCGTCACCCTGCCCCTGCCGCTCAGCATTCTCTTTTCCTTCATCTGCATGCGGTGGCTGGGCATCTCCTCCAACATCATGTCGCTCACCGGCATTGCCGTGGCGATTGGGGTGCTGGTCGATGCCGGCATCGTCATGACCGAGAACGTGATCCGGCAATGCGAGCGCGAGGAGGAACGGTTGGGACGCCGGCTGACGGCGGTGGAGACCATGGACGCCACACGCGTCGCGGCCCATCAGGTGGGGCGCCCCATCTTCTTTGCCATGGCGATTGTCGTCCTGGCCTTTGTTCCGGTCTTTGCCCTCGCTGGACAGGAGGGGAAGCTGTTCCATCCGCTCGCCTTCACCAAGACCTTCGCCTGCCTGGGTGCCACGGTACTGGCGGTGACGCTGGTGCCGGTCCTGGCCTCGCTGCTGGTCCGGGGTCCCTTTCATCGGGAGGAAGACAACACCCTGATGCGCGGTCTTCTGGCAGTCTATGCCCCGGTGCTGAACTGGGCGCTGGATCACCGCCGCACGGTTCTCGCGCTGGCCGGTGCCCTGCTGGCCCTGGCGGTGGCCATCGCCCTCGGACTTCCCGCATTCATCCGAAAACCACTGGACCAGGCGGGCCTGCAACCGGTGACCCGGTTGTTTCGGGGATTCGGTCGTGAATTCATGCCCACCCTGCAGGAAGGCTCGCTCCTGTTCATGCCGGTGCTGCTGCCCTCCACCTCTCTGACCGAGGTGAAGCGGATCATGGCCTGGCAGGATCGGGTGATTGCCTCCACGCCCGAGGTCCTGACCGTGGCCGGAAAGCTGGGGCGCGCCGAGACGGCGACCGACCCGGCACCGGTGGAGATGATCGAGACCACCATCCAGCTGCGCCCGGAGGCGGATTGGCGACCGGGAATGACCCGGGAGGCGCTGGTGGCTGAATTGAGCGACAAGCTGACCACGGTGCCGGGTTACGTTCCGGGATTCCTGCAGCCGATCGAAAACCGGATTCTGATGATTTCCACGGGCATCCGGGCTCAGGTGGGCGTCAAGCTGCTCGGGGACCATCTGGAGCAATTGCAGCCCCTCGCCCTCAAGGCCGAGGCCATCGTCCGGACGGTGCCCGGGGCGGTGGGGGTGGCCGCCAGCCGGGTGCAGGGCAAACCCTATTTGAACATCGAGATCGACCGCCCCGCCCTGGCCCGCTTCGGGCTGGACGCCCGGGCCGTGATGGACGTGATCGAGATGGGCCTGGGGGGCCGGAATGTCGCCACCCTGATCGAGGGACGCCAGCGGTTTCCAATTCAGGTCCGGCTCGATTCCTCCGTCCGCGAGGATATCGAGCGACTCGGTGAAATTCTTGTTCCCCGCCCGGGAGGCGGTTCCGTGCAACTGGCCCAGGTGGCCCATATCCATCGGGTGGAGGGCCCCAGCGAAATCGCCAGCGAGAACGGACGTCTCCGCGTCTTCGTCCAGGCCAACGTTCAAAATCGTGATCTCGGTGGATTTGTTGATGAGGTCAAAAAACGGCTCCACGAGGAATTAGTGCCTCAACTGCCACCGGGAGTGACCCTGGAATTCTCCGGTCAGTACGAAAACCAACTCCACGCGGAACGCACCCTGGAATGGGTGGTGCCGGTGGTCATCCTGGTTATTTTCCTCCTCCTGTATGTGACCTACCACAGCCTGGCCGAAGCCGCCCACGTCCTTCTGGCCGTCCCCTTTGCCCTCAGTGGCTCTGTCTTTCTCCAGGCCATCCTGGGCTACCCCTTCAGCACCGCCGTCTGGATTGGCTACATCGCCCTCTTCGGCATCGCCATCCAGACCGGCATCGTCATGGTGGTGTATCTGGAGGAGGCCATTCAGCAGAAACGGACCTCCTGCGCGGACGCCGGCAGGGCCTTCACACACGATGACCTTCTGGCCGCGATACGGGCAGGCGCCCGACTCCGGCTGCGACCGAAGGTCATGACGGTGGCGACGACGATTGCCAGTCTCCTCCCGATATTCTGGAGTCATCAGGCGGGATCCGAAGTCATGCGCCCGCTGGCGGCCCCGGTCGTGGGAGGGTGTCTCAGCTCCCTGGTCCATATCCTGATCGTGACACCCGTGCTGGTTGCCTGGCTGCGGGAACGGGCGCTCTGCCGGGGGGTGGATTCGATGAATCCGGTTGCCTGAACCCGTTCCCGGAAGCCTTGGGGGTCAAAATGACGGTTTACTTCCACCGTGAAGCCGACTAACAAGCCCACCGAAGTCGCATCATCCATGAAGAAAATCGAGGCCATCATCAAGCCGTTCAAACTCGAAGAGGTCAAAGCCGCCCTCGCGGAGTTGGGGATCGAAGGCATGACCGTGACCGAGGTCAAGGGGTTCGGTCGACAGCGGGGGCACACGGAGGTGTACCGCGGCGCCGAATACACCGTCGACTTCCTCCCCAAGATCAAACTGGAGGTGGTTCTGGACGATGCCCGGCTGGATGCCGCGGTGTCCGCCATCCTTCAGGCTGCAAAAACCGGTAAAATCGGGGACGGCAAGATCTTCGTTTCCAAGCTCGAGGAGGTCGTCCGCATCCGGACGGAAGAACGCGGGACGGAAGCCGTTTGAATTTGGTCTTGACCGGATTGGATGGGCATGAGGTGTGGATTTCCCGAAACCCGCCCGACACTGATTCGACACAAACCGTTGAAAACGAGGCATCAAACCCCTGTGAATAACTTGCGAAGAACTGCCAATAGATTCCCCTCGTTTGACCGCTG
>CAIPFS010000451.1 GCA_903864375.1 uncultured Verrucomicrobiota bacterium | reverse complement strand
CGGCGGGTTATCCCGATGAATGACTGAATGGTACCCGACAGAAAACGGGGCGCGAACAGGCCTGTTCGCGCCCCTGATCAACAAGGATTCGGGCTTGAGAGCCGTCTTAGAAGTTCGGGGTCACCAAACCACCGTCACCGGCTCGCTGAGCCTTCATCTGGTTGAGGGAAACGTAGTCCAGGTCTGCCTGAAGCTGCGTATCAAGGGCCTTGAGGAGGCCGTTGCTCAGCAGCGGCTTCACGTTGGTGTTCCCGTTTACAAACTTCGTCACGTCGGTCCTCTGAGTACCGACAACACCGTACAAGTGCTCATAGGACCAGAACGAGTAGGTTCCGGCGATGACGTTGGCCTTGGAGGGGGCCACACCATTGTAGCTGGTCATGTAGGGCAGCAGAGAGATGGCAGTGCCCGCCTGGTTTTTGGCACCGCGGACGTCGCCCAAACCGAGATAGCCGAGAACGAGCTCGTTTTGTCCCGCGTTCAGCAAGGATGCAGCCAGGTTGCCACCGCTGACAAAGCCGTCATTGAAGACGCCATTCCAGGTCGCGGAGTCCGAGGCGAGGACGCTTGTACCGCTGATGAAGTCGCCACCATCGCCCGAGAAGAGGCTTTGGAATGCATTCGCGCCGGACCCGGTCACCGCGCCAGCGGTCAGACGCGTGCCGGAGAACGCATAGCGTCCGAAGAGATAGACCGGGGTGGTGTCCGCCGGATTGGCGGTGAAGTAGCCCAGTGACAGCGACCCGTTACCGGCCAGTGCCTGGAATTGGGTGTCGGTCACGTTGGCAATGGTATTGGCATTGGCCCCCGCATTCTTGACGAAGGCAAAGGTCACCACACCAACACCCTGAACCGGCTTGGTCGTGATCGCCGGGAATTCAAACGCTGTGCCTTTCTGCGATGTCGGGAAGGTGGTTGTGTTTTGAGCCACATCCGAGAAAGCCAGATCAGCGTCGGTACCCGTGTCGTCGGCGCCGTTTTCCTTGACGTACTTGGGCTGAGAAACAGGCGACGAAGCCGTGGTGCGAAGGACGTTGACCAAACCTTCCACGGAACCGCTGTAGGCGGCCTGGACAATCAGGCGGTTGCCGGCACCGAACACGGCATTCTTGGTTCCGATGAAGGTAATCCGGCTGGAGCCAGTGCCGGGAGTTCCGGTGTTACCCGGGAGAACCATCGTCGGGGTGGAATCAAAATAATTGTTCTTCAGCGCGTTGAAGACGGCCGCCCGGAACGCGGTGGAACCGGTGAGTCGGATCGTCACGTCCGTGCCGAAAGCCGAGTAGGAAGCGCCGAGAACGGCGGTGACCAATGCCAATCGAGTCGTGTTGTTCATGGTGTTAAGATAAGGTTTTTCTGATTGATTACTCTGTCAAATTACAATTTTAGTGAATCGGGGGGTAGGATTGGGAGGTGTGGTCGGGTGGTACGGCCACACTCCCAATCCTATTTGAACTACTTGGAGGCGCGACGGCGCCACAGTCCGAAGCCAACGAGACCCAAAGCACCCATCAGAGCGTAGCTGCGGGGTTCAGGAACGACGGAACCAGCCGGGGTGAAATAGAGGTTGGCGCTCTTGTCCAGGGTGAAGAAACCGAGGTAAACTCCATCGTTTCCAACATTGGAAGGATTCAAGGAGTAGAAGTCGAGATTCGAAGGCAGACCACCTTTGGAAGTGGTTTCAACATTGCCGCCGCCGAACGTTTGAGCGAATTGACCCACGGTCCCGTTCTTGGCGGACAGCGTGGTGTAGCTGGAGGAACTCGAGGCGGGAATGCTGGCGAAGGTCGTTTTGATGGTCGGATTCGCTGCACCGGCTGTGGTGTAAGCCGTGGCACCCTGAGCGATGGTTTTGATGTTTCCGGCGACCGGGCCTTGCGCCGTGCTGACGTCGGCCTGCCAGGGAGTCGAACCGCTGACTCCCGAAACGTCACCGGTACGGGTTGCGGAGAGCCACAACGCCTTCTTGTTGGCTCCGCTGGTGGCGGTGGAGGAGGCAAACACAGTGATGTCCAAACCGGACGGCAGGGTGTTCCCGTAAACGCTGCGAATCTGATTCGCGATGTTCACCCCGGACGAACCACCCGTAATCGCATCGGTCGTCTTCAAGACATAACCGAGCTGACCCGAGGTCGTCGCAGCCAGACCAGTCAGGTTGTTCACAGAACCGAGGTTGAACTCCAGGTCGTTCTTGACGCCGGCGTCATCGCGAACCACCAGGATCAGGTTGAGGTCCGTGTAGCTAAACACTTGCGCCTGGGCGGCCGCGGCCAAACCCAAGCCAGCCGTCAATGCCAAGGTCCAATTTGAATTTTTCATCATCGTATAGTTGCTTTCGAGTTGGAATCCAGTGGAGCGGTCAAGCCCCCCGGAAGATGCGCAAATCCTACCGGGAATTGCAAAAATTACTTCCTTTTTCAGGCCATTTGGTTGCAGTTTTGAGTCAATATTTTATCAACACAACCTGTTTATAACCAATGCTTTCTGTATTTTGAAATTTCCGTGATGATTCCGTTGTTGATTTCGTCACATTCGAAATAATGAGGCGGGAGGCGACTCCCAGCAGTCTGACTCCCGGCCCATTCCCTCCGAAAGAGCCTTCAGGGAACCACTTGCACACGGTAAAAGGCGGTCCCCGCATCGGCGGTATCCGAAAGCGAAAGCGCCCCCCCGGTTCCGACCACCGCAGCACCCACCGTGGACCACTGAGCGTGGGAATCGACCACCAACGTTCTCTGAAGGGAGTACTGGTAATTGCCGGGCTGTGTGGCAAAGGTGATCGTGTTTAACGATCCGCTTCGAGTGATTCCTTGAATCACAGGGGGATCGGCCGGCGGCGGCGGCGACCCGCCTGCCGCCTGAAAGCGGATGACCGCATTGGGCAGGATCTCAAAATAGCCGAGATAGGTTCCAGCGGCTTCCTGGTCAGAACTGGGGACCAACTCATAGAAATCAGCCCGTGCCGGAAGCCCCCCCGAAACAAAGTCAGACGGAAGAATCAGTTCCACGTTGCCATCGTACGTGCCTCCCAGGTCGCCATTCGGTCCGACAGCGGCTGTGTAGCCATTGGGGTAATCCGCCGGCATGAGCACCAGATTTCCGTCATTATCGGGTCCATCCGCAACGTTGGCGCTGTAGGCCGCCGCATAGGTGCCCACCGTGGCACAACGGGTTGCCGTCGGCCCTTGCTGCGGGGACCCGCGTCGATAGATCGGGTCGGACGGAACGTCGGGGTTGGCGCGCGGCGCGCTGACCCAGATGGTCTTGTTGACCGGATTGCCCGCGAGCGGCTTCGTCTTGACAACCCCCCCGAAGAAACTGATTCCAAGACCGTCCAGACTCGGAAACACCTTCAGAATTTCATTGGTGCTGACCTCCGTGATCTGAAAGGAACTTCCCGATGGTGCTGTCAGGAACCGGGTGATCGGTCCCAAATCGGCCACGATTTCCGAGGAAGAGCCCACCTGGCGAAACCCGACCAGCAGATCCGGCGGATCGGACAAGCTTTTGAACTTGAATTGCGCCGCTTGCGCCAGACCGGCCACACAAACAGAAATCGCGACTGTGCTGTAAAATTTCATTTTGAATACTTCGAATCCATTCCGCGACCCTTCGCGAAATCAAGAGCCCACAGTATACCCTGTCGGGCGCCGGAATTGATCCATTTTAGCGCCATCGATTATCACTTAACGGCCACACACCAACCCGACGTCATTCAACTGTCGCTTGCCTGCCATGCAGGGACGGGTGTAACAAAAGGGTGCATGGGTGCTCAAACGGCCAGGAACCAGCTGCTCCGACTGGCGGGGATGGGACTGCTACTCCGGATGGAGGGGGCGGGTGTCTCCGATGTTCCCGTCCTGACCGGGTTGACCCGTTGGAACGGGCAGACGAATGCTC
The DNA here is from genome assembly GCA_903864375.1 of uncultured Verrucomicrobiota bacterium. Taxonomy (GTDB): domain Bacteria; phylum Verrucomicrobiota; class Verrucomicrobiia; order Limisphaerales; family UBA9464; genus CAILNN01. Next base: position 1,383 of record CAIPFS010000451.1, on the reverse strand, counting down.
ATTTCCAGTCGGTGGATGGCCAGCACTCGTTCAGCCTGAAACCGGGAGGAGAATGGGCCAACTACCGGCTGATTGAGGTGGATTTTCGCGGTCGCACCGCCACCATGGCCATGGACGGACAGACGAATCAAATTCGTTTCGGCGGCGGCCTGGTGGCTACGTCCCCTCCTCCCCCCCAACGCACCCCCCCGCAGCCCAAAATACCGGTCTCACCGTTCAGCCCGGACGATGAGGCATTCCGGGCCAGGTACGGTCGGGAGGCCTTTACAAAGCTTCAGGAGGAACGTTTGCTGGAACGTTTGAAGGCCGAAGATGAGGCCCGGACGACCGGAAAACCGGTTCCCGAGGAACTGAAAACGGTTCGGTATTCGCAGGCTGTTCCCGGAATGTAACTTGAACGAGGTGAATTCCGGCGATCCGGGAAACCCTTGCGTTTGTCCCGGCCCACCCTAGGATGCTTCCAAGTTATGCGTGGGTTGACTTTCATCGCCCTCCACCTGTCGACTTCGGCTCTTCTTTTCGCTGGAGACCTGACCCTTACCGGGCTGGCCCGCCACCGGGGGAAGGCTTATGCCTACCTGTCCAGTGGGAAATCAGGCGAGAGTTTCAACCTTCGGCTCGGTCAGGAACTGGCCAACCTGAAGCTGGAATCGATTGATTTCATCAAGGGCGAGGCGGTGGTGGTTTCCGGCGAGGAACGCCTGATTTTGGCTCTGGAACGGCGATCCAAGGAATCAACCTCCGGTTCACCTGCGGGTCTCCCCAACAATTTGCCGCCCACCTCGGCTCCGCTTCCCGGGTTTCGGCAGCACGGACCTCCTGGAGGCTTCCCTCGCCACCCCGGAGCCGTCCCGATTGGGGTCAATCCCAATTCGAATTACAACCCCAATGCGCTGACGGCTCCCCCTCCCCGGACCCTGGCAGAAGCTCAGGCGCAGAATCCTGAGGCCGCCTACACCGAGGGAGCCGCCGAAATGACGGTCACGACCCCGGGAACGATGACCTCACCGTCCCCGATCCCGCCCAACGCGAATCCCGCGGGAGTGCCCGCTGTTCCAGCACCTCAGCAAAAAATACCGGTGGCCGTCGGCGTGATCAGCCCGGATGATCCGAGCCCGGAACCGCCGGAACCCGTGGATCATTAGGAAGTCCGCCGGACCGAGGCTCTTGGGCCCCGCAAGTTATCTCCGGGCTGAATCGCGTTGCGGGCGTGGTGTGGACCGTCCCAAGACGACCGGGCGGCTCGCTACCGGGGTGCTTTGAGAATGGGAGAGGAATGATCCCCGCAAGGATTCGGGACTTGCAGGAGCCTCGGTCCTGCGGACGGCCCATCGGCTTCGCCTATACGAAATCAGCGTGGTTCGGACCGCCTAAGGCTCGGCG
>CAIPFS010000450.1 GCA_903864375.1 uncultured Verrucomicrobiota bacterium | reverse complement strand
GCCGGCACCAACCTGATGGCATCCGAGTGGAAATACATCCCGGTCCGGCGCCTGGCGCTGTATCTTGAGGAAAGTTTATATCGGGGCACCCAATGGGTGACTTTTGAATCCAACGACGAACCGTTGTGGGCACAAATCCGGCTGAACGTTGGGTCGTTCATGCACGGCCTTTTTCGAATGGGAGCCTTCCAGGGTTCCAGCCCCCGGGACGCCTTTCTGGTCAAATGTGATCAGGAAACAACAACGCAAAACGATATCGCTCTGGGCGTCGTCAACATCGTGGTGGGGTTTGCGCCATTGAAACCCGCCGAATTTTTAATATTAAGGATTCAGCAACGAATGACGGGTATCGCATAGTGGAAATGCTCTTCATGAAACACATTATCCTTCATCCCAAACCGATCGATCTGTACAAAGAATTCAAATTTCGAGTCAAATGGGAGGGCCACTACGTGGCGGGCGTCAGTCAAGTCACTGTTCTCAAGGGCACCGCCGGAGCGGTTATTCCTCCGGCGGCAAGGAACGATGCAACCCGGATCATGTCCCCGCAACGATCCCAATATGAGCCCATCTCAATGGAGCGCGGTGTCACCCACGACAACGAATTTGTCAAATGGGCCAACGCTACACGGCATTCCAACGATCATCCGGGTTCGATTCCTCCTCCTGCTGATTTTCGAAAAAACATTATCATTGAAGTGTTCGACGAAGCAGGCCGATTTGCCGAAAGCTACGAAATCTTCCGGTGCTGGGTCTCCGATTTTCAGGTTCTGCCGGACTTGGATGGCAATGCCAGCGCCATCTTAATTCAGTCAGTCAAGATAGAGAACGAAGGCTGGAAGCGCGACACTGAAGTGACCGAGCCCACCGAGCCCCTGTTTACAGAACCGTCCCGCTAGAACTTACCATTGCAGCTCGCGGGAAGCTGAATCCGAAATCGTGGGATTCAAACTTGGAATCAGCTTGCGGAGACTTCCCGCCTTGGCGAGGTTCGTTCCACATCATGTGCCACTTCCTTCGCTTTTTGGCGATTTCAGCCCTCACCGTGGCGGGACTCCAGGCCGCGGACCGTCGCATCGTGCTGATCGCGGGGCGCCCCAGCCATCCGCCCGGCATGCATGAATTCCGCGCCGGCTGCCTCCTCCTTCAGAAGGCGTTGTCCGGAGTTCCTGGTATCACTGTGGAGGTTTACTCCAACGGGTGGCCCACCCACGTGGACGCCTCGGGCAAGACCGTTGATCATTCCGAGGTGCTCGATGGAGCCGCTGCCGTTGTGATTTATGCCGACGGCGGAGGCGGCCATCCGGCCCTCCAGCCAGGCCACACGGAAGTGCTCGACCGCCTTGCTGCGTCCGGTACGGGACTTGGCTTTGCCCACTTTGGGGTGGAAGTGCCCAAAGGACCCGCCGGTGCCGCCATGCATCGCTGGGTCGGCGGCTATTATGAGCACGAGTACTCGGTCAATCCGATGTGGTCGCCCGAATATACCACCTTCCCGAACCATCCAGTGACCCGGGGTGTTCACCCGTTCTCCAACCGGGATGAATGGTACTTCAATATGCGCTGGATCGATGAGGCTGCCGCCAAGGCACGGGTCACGCCCCTGCTGGTGTCCACCCCCAGCGACAAAGTCCGCCAGGGGCCGTACGTGTATCCTCCCGGACCCTATCCCCACATCGTGGCGGCAAGTGGCCGGGCGGAGACGATGATGTGGGCCTATGAGCGTCCCAATGGCGGGCGATCCTTTGGCTTCACCGGGGGCCATACCCACGCCAACTGGGGAAATCCGGACCAGCGGAAAATTGTGTTGAATGCCCTGCTCTGGGCGGCCCACGCGGAGGTGCCTGCCAACGGGGTGGAATCGACCGTCACGGACTCCGATTTACGCCAGAATCTGGATACCAAGAAATAGGGAGTCGCCCCAATTTCCCGGCACCGATCGGCTTTCTTCATCGTGAGCATTCCTGCCGATCCGCATGGCACCCGTGCCATTTTCGAGCGTATCCAGGCATCCGTGAGGGATTCGGCCCGGGATGGCGGACGTGAGCTCTCCTTCCAGGCCATGGGGACGGCGTGTCGGGTGTTTTGGATCAGTCCGGCTTCCCGGAATTCCGTGGTGGCGTCGGGTATCATCGATTGGGTGGCGCGATTCGAAGCCAAATATTCCCGATTCTGGCCGCAGTCCCTCGTTTCCCGGATCAACGCCTCGGCGGGAGGCGATTGGACGGCTCTGGATGCCGAGGCGGAACGTTTGTTTGCGTTGTGCCACGAGCTCCATTTTCTGACCCGCGGAAGTTTTGATCCCAGTGCCCTGCCACTGCTACGGCTTTGGGATTGGAAGCGAAACCATCACCGTCTCCCGGAACCGACGGAGGTCGATGCCGCCCGTTCACTGGTGGGATGGGCGAAGGTCCAGCGACAGCCCGGCCGAATCCGTTTGCCTGAAGCAGGCATGGGGCTCGACCTCGGTGGCATGGGCAAGGAATTCGCTGTCGACCAGGTCCTTCAATGGATGCGCCAGAATGGCGCCGCCTCGGCACTCGTGGATTTTGGGGCGGACGTCCGGGTGGATGGACCGCCGCCCGCCGGGCGTACCGCCTGGCACATCGGTCTCGAAAACCCAGGTCGCCCAGGCTCGGCCTGGACCGGTCTTGGGCTGAAATCGGGAGCGGTGGCCACTTCCGGCGATTATCATCGAAAATTTGAGCTTCAGGGTGTACGGTATGGGCATATCGTGGACGTCAAGCAGGGTCGACCGGCGCTTCATGACATCCGGGCAGTCAGCGTGGTGGCACCGAGTTGCACCCAGGCGGGCATGCTCAGTACCACAGCTTTTGCCCTTGGGCCGGTCGAGGGCTTGCGCCTGATTGAAACAACCGCCGGCGTGGCCGGTGTGATCCTTACTGAACATCAAACCCTGGCCAGTCGTCGCTTTTATGAATATGTCGTCTCGTAACACCTGGTTTCGTTCCTCCGCCATGCTGGCGGTCGCCGTCGGGCTATTGACCTCGACTCAAGCCGCACCGCCCAAAGTAGGCGAAGCCTTCCCCTCGCTCGCTGAATTTTCCCTTGAAGGGAAACTTCCCGAGCTCACCGGGAAAGTGGTGGTGGTCGACTTCTGGGCCTCATGGTGCGGACCGTGCAAGGAGGCGTTCCCCACCCTCAAGGAGTTGCAGAAAAAGTACGGGGAAAAGGGTCTGGTGATCGTGGCGGTCAGCGTTGACGAGGATGTCGACGACATGAACAAGTTCGTGGCCAAACAAAAGCCGGAATTCTCCATTGTCCGGGACAAGACCACGAAGCTGGCCACCCGACTCGACCTCGCCAGCATTCCCACGACGTACATTCTGGACCGGAGCGGCAAGGTGGCGGAGGTTCACAACGGATTCGACCGCAGCCAGACTCCCAAGGAGTACCAGGCTGCGATCGAACGACTCTTGGAGGTCATCTCGAAGAATTAGGGTCAGCGGCGTGGATCCGCCGCCGGACCCACTACTTCGCCGTAGCCAGGAATTCGACCAGGTTGCGCACGTCCTGCTTGCTGATCACCGCCCCGAATCCCTCCGGCATGCCGCTCAGCCCCTTTTCGCGGCTGGCCACGTCGGATTTCTTGATTCGCATCAACCCGTCTTCAGGAGAGTTCAGCTCGATTTCCTCCGGCGTCTCGCTCTTCACCACACCGGCGTAGGTCACGCCGTTCTTCAGACTGACCAAGGCGGTCTCAAATCCCTGGGCGATGGCTGCATTGGGGTAAAGAATGGAGGTCAGGATGTATTCGCGATCATGGCGTCCGATGATTCCGGTCAATTCAGGGCCCACCTCACCACCGTCACCCTTGACCTTATGACAACGGACACAGGACACCTCGGCGCGCTCGTAAAACACCTTGTGGCCTTCGGCGGCATTTCCGCCCTGGAGACAGACACGCCACGGATTGATGTCGTTTTCGGCCACCTTGGGTAATCCAGCCTCCCACTTGGCGACCAACGGCTTGAGCGCCGGACGCTTGCCGGCGGCGTCCAACACATCCAACGCCAGTTCAGGGGCCACTTTGCCCGCCAGAAGGGATTCCATCCAGGTGGTGAGCAATTGATCGGCACCCGGTCCGGCGATTCCAGCGGCGGTCGCGAGGGCAGCCTGTTTCTCCGAGATGGATCCCTTGTTCATGACCTCAGCAATCCGGGCCAACGGATCGCTTCCCGCCGGTTTTGCACCGGTCCTTGGAGCCACCGCGGCCGTGGGTTGAACCTGTGCGCTCAAACCCAGGGCGGTTTTGCGAACGTCTTCGTTCCCGTCGTCGGCGACCTTTGCCAGGACATCGCCCAAATCGGTCGAATGAAGCGCGGCCAGCGCGCGGAGCGCCTCGGCCCGAAGTTTGCCATCCGCCTGGGTGTCGAGTGCCAGTTGGGTCACTGCTCCACCGGCCTCGGTCACTCCATTGGCAGTGACGGCGTGAAGTGTCGCCAACCGGACTTCCGTCGGTGCACTGGCCAGCAGTTGGTTCGCGCCGCCCTTCAACGCTGCTCTGGGAGCCTTGGAGTCCCGGGGAAAAGCGGTGGCCCGCCAGATACCCGTGACACGGTCGCGTCCATTGTTGGCCGGCCAGTCAGCGAGCGCATTCAATGCATCCACCCGCCCTTTTTCAGGAAGAGAATCCGTCGTCGCGATGCGGGCCAGCACCGCCGCAGACCCATCGGTTCCGTGCCGGTAATTGGCATTGACCACCCGGTTGAACAACGGTCCCCAGGGAACGCCCTTGAGGTCGAGTTGAGCCAGTGCCGCGAGGGCGCCGGAAATCGGTTCATCATTGATGGCCCGGGCGGCCTCGAGGACCAGGCGCGGGCTCTTGTCGCTAAGAAATCGTCCGACTTCCGAGCTTTGCAGGCGGCGCAGGGCCAACAATGCCACCAGACGAACGGATTCATTTTCATGAACCGACAAGCCGATCAATTCGTCGTTGGTTGCCGAACGGGTCAAGGCCATCACCACCCCGTGTCGGACCACCGGGTCCGAGTCCGCCAAGCGCCGGGCGACATCGACCAATGTCGGCACCACCCCCGGTTGCGACAGTTTACCCACGGCCAGGGCGGCGAGGGAGACCACCCGCGGATTGGCATCCGAGAGCGCCTTCACCAAGGCATCATAGGCACGGGGATAAACGACATCGCCCAGCACCCGCGCAGCATTGGCCCGGACCTCCACTGCGGGATCCCCCAGCAGCGCCACCACCGCGTCCATCTCGGGCGCGGCGCTTCGGGCACCAGCGGCATGGTCCTGACGATAGATTTGTCCGAGAGCCCAAATCGAATGGACGCGCGTCAGCAACGAGTCATTGGAACGGGTCGCCTTGATCAGGCCTTCGACAGCCTCGGTACCGAGTGCTGCCAGCTGAAACTGGGCATTCTGACGGACCCGTTGGTTCGGGTGGGCGAGGAGTCCGATCAACTCCTTGCGTGATTTCTTGACGACACCTTCAGCCAGCAGGCGGCGGGTGGATTCCACCACCGGATTTTTGTGTCCCTCCTCGTGGGTCAGCTTGTAAATCCGTCCTTTACCGTTCTGATTCCAGCCTTCAACCCAATCGAGCACATAGAACGCGCCATCCGGACCCCAATCACCGTCCGTGGCCAGGATGGACCAGATCATTTTGTCTGCCTCCACCAACTCGAATGAGGCTCCCTGCGGCTTCATTTTGAATCGATGAATCCCGCTACCACCGCTGCTGCCACGGAAATCGGCCAGGGTGAAGGTACCTTTGAAATTTTCGGGACCACCGGTTCCCGGGTAATAACTGACACCGCTCGGACCCGCCCCAATGTTGGCGATGGGCGGCACTACGTAGGCTGGCTGCGAAAGATTCCGGGGTGCCCACATCTTTTCGGCATTCCATGGTCCCCGGGCTTCACGCTGGGCCGAGCCTTCAATGAACTGGTACCCGATCCTCCAGCCGTTGTCCGAGTTTTCCACCAGGTAAACCCACCGGGCCTGATCGCCGCCATCCGAGTTGTTGTCACCCGTGAACAAATTGCCGAATTCGTCAAAAACCAGCTCCTGAGGATTGCGCAGTCCGTAGCAAAAGACCTCCAAACCGGAGCCATCGGCATTGCAGCGGAAGACCGCGCCGCAATCGGGATTGCCCACATAATGACCATCCACCAGCACGTTGGCTGCCCGATCGCCGATGCTGAAGTAGAGCCGACCGTCGGGACCCCAGGCCAGACCGTGCAAATCGTGCCCCAGAAAGCCTCCCCGGACTCCATACCCGTAGCTCAAACTCTTGCGCTCATCGGCGATGCCGTCGCCGTTGGTATCCCGAAGACGCCAAAGGTGCGGAATATTGGCGAGGTACACATCGTTTCCACGGGCGAGGACGCCGGCGGCAATACCATCGAGCACTTGATTGAATCCCTCCGCATAAACCACGGAGCGATCGGCCTTACCCAAACCCTTGGTGTCTTCCAGCAAACGGACCCGCTCGGTGTGTTGAGTGTAGCTCGACAGGTCATTGTTGTAGTGCCGACGCAGCAGACCAATCCGGTCCTCGACCGTCTTGGAAGCCAGTTCTTCGTCCAGCCAATCGGGATGTCCCCGGATGTCATCAACACCCTGGCTGTGGCGAAACGTCTCACAGACATACACCTTCCCGTTGTCGTCCATGTAGAAGGAGACCGGCTGGGCAAGGTCGGGTTCGGCCGCCCACAGTTCGCATTTCCACCCTGGTGGCAATTGAAACCGTTTGATGGCCTTCAGGCCTTCGTCCGATGCGGCAGCCAGTTTGGGAACGTAGGCGGATCCGGCCAGTTGATGCTGGGCGCGGACCGGTGTGAGCGCGGCAACGGCCAACGAACCCGCCAGGACCGTCCGTCGAAAGAGGAAGGAGGAAAACGGCATAAACGTCGGCAGGGTAAAGTTGAACGTCCCGGATGCAAGCCGGGGACACTTTCCGGGAACCTTTTGCATCCTTCGTGCGTCTGATGGGCGGAAAGTTGGGGCCATGCCCCTCCTCCCGATGGGTTCCTGCCCGCAACCGTTGTGATGAGCGGCCGCCCATTGAAACCCTTTTGCCGGAACACTCTCTTGGGACCCGGGCTGAATGAAGCGCCAGTGACTG
>CAIPFS010000449.1 GCA_903864375.1 uncultured Verrucomicrobiota bacterium | reverse complement strand
TACCGGCGGTAGGGAGCCAAAGGGAGAAAGGGGGCCTAAATGGCTAAAGAAAAAGGGTTTACGCGTACGTAAACCCTTGAGATTGGTTGCGGGGGCGGGATTTGAACCCACGACCTTCAGGTTATGAGCCTGACGAGCTACCGGGCTGCTCCACCCCGCGGTCCGTTGGAGGGAAGAGAATATACGATTTCATCCTCCGGGCAAGTGTTGTTTGGAAATTATCGACGCAAAATCAATATGGGGGCCGGGAGGCCCGCTCAGTGCACCGAGAACTGGATGCGCAGGCGTTCCAACGTGCTTCCCTCCGATTGATAGAGGCTGAAGAGGGCTTTGTTGTAGTCGGCCAGGGCCCGGATTTCGTTCGACCGGGCGGTGGTCAAATCGCGCTGGAGCTGGAGCACCACAAAGCTCGTGCTCTTGCCGTTCTCGAGCTTTCGCTTTTCCCCTTCGTAGGCCAGCTCGGCATAACGGGTCGCGGAATGGGTGGCTTCGACCCGTTTGAAATCCGCGTTGACGACCCCGATATTGTTGGCGATGTCGGCCATCACCTGTTGTTCCAGTCGCTTGAACTGGACCAGGTATTGTTCGGCCTGAAGTTTCGCTTCCTTGTAGCGGTTCCTCGCCGATCGATTGCTGAGCGGGTAGCTGAACACCATGCCAATTCCGAAATTGGGAAAATCGCGGTCACCAATCTGGCCGAGGGAATCGCTCAAATAGGTGGACCGGCCGGCGACACCGTAGCTTCCCGTGAGGTCTAATTGGGGGAAGAGCTGATTTTTATTGAATCGGACGGTGATGCGCTGTTTTTCGAGGGTCAGCCGGGCCTGGACAACGTCGGGACGGGTGTTGAGGCCATGTTCCCAGCTGGAGGCTTTATCGAGAAGGGTCGGGACCGCGTCGATCTTTTCCGAAGGATCCAGGAGGTCATCGGTGAGGGAGGCAAAATCGTCGGTGATCAACCGCTTGAGGGTGTTCTGGGCGGTGCCGTAGGTCGCCTGGGCGTTGATCAGGTCCGCCCGGACGGTGGCAGCCTGGGATTCCGCCTGTTTTTCATCCAGGGGAGCCATGGTGCCCACCTGCACCTTGATCTTGTTCTCTGAATACTGTTGTTCAGCGAGTTCCAGGGCCTTCTTTTGGACCACCACGCTCTCGCTGGCTGCGGCCAGATCGTAGTAGGCATTGGCGATGGTGGTCATCGTGGTCAACGCCTGATTGATGACCTCCTGCTCATTGCCCTGCAGGGTCTTTTTATTGATCTGCATCGTGTACCGCGGCTGGTCGATCCAGAAATTCTTCAGCAATGGCTGGGTGATGCTGACCGTCGCGCCCGGTGAATAGGTGAATCCATTGTCCACCTCGCCGAAAGGGGGGAGCGAACTGGCGCGGGTACCGCTGTTCCGGTTCATGTTGCCCTGAATGTCGTAGTGCATGCCGGTCGGCAGATAACCGGTAAAATCCGCCGAATAGTTTTCATTCCAGGTCTTGGCCGGGGCGAAGGCGGGTTGGCCGGGAATGTTCTGGCCGGGGGACT
>CAIPFS010000448.1 GCA_903864375.1 uncultured Verrucomicrobiota bacterium | reverse complement strand
GGCCTGGGAGGTCGGGTGGCGCTGCATGTCAAACTGCGGATCATCGAACGCACCGGAAAAGAAGGGGGCCGGGTCATGGCAGCCTGCGCACCAACGGGACGACTGCACCGTGCCATCCCGGGCCAGTCCCGCCTGACGGGTCTGATTGACGCTAAAGAGGTAAAAGGGATTATTGAACGAACTGAACCGATGCGCGGAGTGCTCCCATCCGGCGTAGCTGTCAGAATGGCATTCGAAACAGTAGGCGTTGTTCATCAGGCTGGCCGCCGGGATGAAATTTCCGGAGGCCGTACGGGCTGACGATGGGGCGAAGTAGCGGGCCCCTTCCTTCGGAGTCCGGATGTGCCAGCGTCGGGGGTCCTGTTGATGAAGCCCGAAGAGGCCCGCCACAAGGACAGCCATGGCCAATGCCCAGCGACGTCCGGTGCGCCATTGGAGCCGGGGTCCCGACAGTCGATGAAGGATGTAGAGCCAGACGCACGCTGCGGGCGCGGCCAGATGCAGCCAGTAGATCCAGGAGCGGGTCCGGGGATCCTTGATTTCAAAACCGTCAAGCCGCATCAAGGCCAGTCCGGTTCCCAGCAAGAGTACAGCGGCAATGAAAAGCCCATAGCCGACGCGGACCGCTCTCCGATTCGGGCGATTCCACGTTTTTTGGAGGTGCACCACCCCAAAGAGGATGAATGGAACGATCAACAACAGTCCGAGGGCGAGATGGCCCAGGAACATGTATTGATAAAAGTAGTTCTGGTAGATGCGCCCTTGATCCCGTTCCAGCCACTCAAAAAAAGTGACGCTGGAGAGGTAAACGGAATTGGCTCCCAACAGGGCGAACAGTCCCAGAACCACCTGGAGAACGATTCTCAGCCGGGGACCGACGGCCCGACCCGCGGTGCGTCGGGGTGGGTTTTGCCCGGCCGGGCGAACTGGAGCATCCATCAGCAGGGCATTCTAGGGCAGCCGGGGCTCATCGACCATCGATGCAGGGGTACTCAGCGTGGAAATCGGGGTGAACTGCCAGTTTTGCGGGGTGAAACTGCAATTGAATGTGAATTTCTGATTGGGGGGTTGATCGTTGAGTGGGGTGGATTACGGCGAGCGCGGGCGGTGCTTTTCGACAAAGGCCTTGATTTCGTACTCCAAGTCCTCCCTCCGACGAGAATCTTCTGCTGAAGTGCCGCTCTTTTGCATCAGGGTTGGCATCCCAGCGACGCTGACCGAAGGTGGCACCGTCAGGTCCTCCAGCTGATTCTTTTGCCCGATGATGACTTTGAGCGTGGCGGTGGTTTCACCGTGATCAAGGACTTGAAGTTCAAAATGACGAACAGTGTCCAAGGGCTCGTCGGAGGCGATCAGATAAACATGGTGCTGAACCCCATGAATGGAGGCATATTTCTCCACGAATTGGTTCAGTGTTGCGGTGTCGGCATGAAACTCAAATTCGGAACTCCCGTTTAATGAATGCCCTGCAAATCGCGCGGGATGATTGACCAAGTCTTCCAGACCGATTGGCCACCGGGGAGATGCCACGCGGTTGGTACCGTACTCGCGGTAGGAAGCCAAAGCCGGGATCGCGCAAAAGGCAGTGAACACGATTGCAAGGAGGATTGACCCGCCTGGGCACCCGCTCCTATGGGGAACTTCTGTAATAACCTGACTCGATATCCATTTCATTCCAGAATCAAAACGATGCAGGTCGACACTTATTAGGTCGTGATCTTCTGGAAGGAAACCGTCGCATGATTCGAAATCATCGGTGGCAAGCTGTGGCCATTGGTGAATAGAACCTCTTCGGCTCCTACATTCTCCGGTTCCGGGATTGACGTCTCGCGGTCATTCCTCGAACTCTCGTCCTCTTTCATTCGCTACATCCCACGTTGCCATGTCCAAGGTCACCCGCGCCCTCCTTTCCGTTTCTGACAAGTCCGGTCTCGTTCCTTTCGCCCGGGAACTGGTTGCCCTGGGCATTGAGTTGATCTCCACCGGTGGCACTGCCAAGGCACTCCGGGCCGAAGGGATTCCGGTGCTGGACCTGAGCGATTATACCGGATTTCCAGAGATGCTGGATGGTCGGGTCAAGACGCTGCATCCCAAGGTTCATGGGGGCCTCCTGTTTCGTCGTGACCTGGCCGAGCATGTTGCGACGGCCGCGCTCCATGGCATCCCGCCAATCGATTTGGTGGTGGTGAACCTCTACCCGTTTGAGCAGACGGTGGCCAAACCCGACGTGATATTGGAGGAGGCGATCGAGAATATCGATATCGGAGGGCCCTCGATGCTGAGGAGTGCTGCCAAGAATCATGACTCGGTCACGGTGGTTGTGGACCCCGCCGACTATGCCATCGTTGCGGAACAACTTCGCGTTCATGGACGAACGACCCTGGAGTTGCGCCGTCGCCTGGCGGCCAAGGTGTTCGCCCGAACGGCCGCTTACGATGCAGCCATCGCGGCTCATCTGAATCAGGCCTTCGCCGGTTCCAGTTCATTCCCTCAGGCCCTGGCCATTTCGGCTCCCTTGGCCCAGCCTTTGCGCTACGGTGAGAACCCGCACCAGAAGGCGGCCCTCTATGGCAAATTCAACGAGTCGTACACCCAATTGCACGGGAAGGAACTCTCGTACAACAACATCCTCGATCTGACGGCGGCAGCGGCGTTGATTGGGGAATTTGTCGACCAGCCTCCGACCCTGGCGATTCTCAAGCATACCAATCCGTGTGGCGTGGGGCAGGGGGCCTCTCTCCGGGAGGCCTGGGACAAGGCAGTTGCCACCGATCGTCAGGCTCCCTTCGGTGGCATCATTGTGGTCAATCAGGTGCTCGACCTCGCTGTGGCTACGGCCCTGTCAGAAATTTTCAGCGAAGTCATCGCGGCACCGGCCTTCACTCCGGACGCGTTAGAGTTGCTGCGCCAGAAGAAAAACCTCCGCCTGATTCGCGTGACCGGACGACCTGAGCTGGTGGCGCCCGCCGATATACGGAGCGTCGGGGCGGGATCGTATTTGTGGCAGGAACGGGATCTGGGCCAGGTTTCGGCCCCAGATTTGAAGGTGGTAACCCGTCGTGAACCGTCCCCCGCCGAACTTCAGGCGATGCTGTTTGGCTGGCGTGTGGTCAAGCATGTGAAATCGAATGCGATCATTTATGCCGGGGCAGATCGGACTTTGGGAGTCGGTGCCGGCCAGATGAGCCGGGTGGATTCGAGTCGGATTGCCGTCTGGAAGGCAGGCGAAGCCGGCTTATCCCTGGCACCCAGTGTGGTGTGCAGTGACGCCTTTTTTCCATTCCCCGACGGTTTGATTGCCGCCGCCCAGGCGGGGGCCACGGCTGCCATCCAACCCGGGGGGTCGGTGCGCGATGCCGAGGTGGTGCGAGCCGCCGATGAGCGGGGCATGGCGATGGTCTTTACCGGGGTCCGCCACTTCCGCCACTGAATCCCCTACTTGTAGGTGAGGGTGATGAGGCCGGTCTTTCGGCTGATGGAGAGGATATTGGTGGCCCCGTCCAATTGATAAAAGTGATTGGGCAACGCGGGAGCCGGGAAGGTGATTTCCTTTTTGGATGGATCGACCGCGTAGGCGTCCGCCTCAACGAACGGACCGCCGGCCTCTCGTGCGTGGAGGAGCATGGGCGTCGGTCCGCCGGGAATGGGTGCGGCCAGTTGAGCCTTGATCCAATCGGCATAGACGGAAACCCGCGTGGCCTGAAGCTGGACCCCGGGCGTTTGACTGGCGGTGGGATCCAGAATCCAGTGCGTGCTGTCGGATTGTTCGTAGTAGCCCTTTCGATTGAACAGGGAGGCGTAGAAACTTGCGGAACTGGGAGTCGTCCGGAATTCGGCTTCCACTGCTGAGACCACACCCGCCAGCTTCCATTTCCCGTCGACATCTTTGAGAAAGGCTCCACCGCCTGAATCTCCGGTGGAAAAAGTGATGCAATCGTCCCCGGCGGCGCTGGTGAAGTAGGCGATCAGAAATTGTCCGGGGACTCCGACGGTAGTCGTGAGAAAATCCGCCACGCGGTTTGTTCCCCATCGTAAACGCCCGTCATACGCATTCCAGAGCCACCCGCGCAGGTCCGTATTGGCGGGAGGATCGAAATACACTGGTGCCCCGCGAGGACCACCAAAGCCATGATAGACCACCGTGGCATTGCTCTCCGAGTTCCCGTCGTAAATCGGTACTGGGTTGGGCATCCGGCCGGCAACCCAGAAAACCCGCAAATCCGTACCGGGATTGTTGGTCGCTCCCACCACATGGTAGTTCAGGCCGGCAAACGGGAAAATTCGTCCGGCAGCAATGCCGAGATGATTGGCGGTGGCCACGACCTGGCCGCTGATGACGGTTCCTCCGAAGCCCCCTTGAGCCTGGGACTGCCAGCCACTCCCCGCCAGATCGCCTGTGGGTGCGGTGGTATTATGGTTTGGGTCACCAGTACTGAGAAACACCAACGCCCGACTTGCGCAGGTCCCCAGAACGGTGGCGAGAAGGACCAGAATCAGCCGGGTGCGAACACGCATGGGGGGAAACTGTTCAGGGAATGACCTGATTGCAAGCGCCGAGGCTGGCCCTGATCCGCGGGGTGTGTCACGCTCCCCTCGACCTCCGTATGTCTGACGCCCCTCTTGGTCTGATTGCCGGCTCCAAATCCCTTCCCTTTCTTTTTGCGCGAGAAGCCCGGAAGCAGGGGCGGGGACTGGTCGCCGTTGCCTTTGAAGGGGAAACCGACCCCACCATCGCCTCCGTCGTCGACGAGGTGGTCTGGATCCGGGTGGGGCAGTTGGGCAGGATGATTCAGGCCCTGGCTCAACGGAGCGTGAAGGAGTGCGTCATGTTGGGGCAGATTGCCCCGAAAAATCTGTTTGATCTCCGTCCCGATCTGCGGGCGATGTCCATCCTGTTCAAACTCAAGGAGAAGAACGCCCATACCCTCTTTGGGGCCATCGCGGATGAGCTGGGGCGCGATGGGATCACCCTGGTACCTGCCGTTCCCTGGCTTCAACCGTGGATGCCGACAGCCGGATACCATTGCGGGCCGATTCTGTCGCGCGGGATGGATCAGGATGTGGAGTACGGCTTAAAAATCGCCCGGGAGACCTCGCGCCTTGAGATTGGACAATGTGTGGTGGTCAAGCGGGGAACGGTGCTGGCGGTGGAGGCCTTTGAGGGAACCGACGAGTGTCTGGAACGGGGGGGACGGTTGGCTGGAAAGGGTGGGGAGGCCGTGGCGGTCAAGGTGGCCAAGCCGGGGCACGACTTCCGATTCGATATTCCGTGCGTCGGGCCGATGACCCTCGCGGTCTGCGCCCGGTCGGGGGTGGGGGGGCTTGCAGTGGAGGCTGGACGCACCTTGCTGCTGGACCTGGAACAGTTTGAATCCGATGCCCGGCGACTCAAGGTTTCCGTGGTCACCGCCGGTCTTTCCGGCTGACTTCGGCTTTCGGGCCTTGAACTGAAAAGCCTTTTGCCTCAGTGCCCGCTCATTTGCAGGCGTTCATATTGTGCCTTGGCGGCAATGGCCCGTGCGTCTCCCTTCTCGGCAAGCGTATAGATTTCGGCCATGACCGACGCCACGCTGTCCTGAAGAGACATCCGCTGTTCCGGGGTCAACGCGGGCATGGCTCGCAGGATTTGAAGGCGGGTCACTGCATCCTCCATTTTTCCGGCCTTGTAGTCGGAGATGGCCTGTCGGACCTGTTCGGCTGGTTGAACGCCGCCGGAGGGATCGTTGGGGGCCGCTTTGGCGTCTGCAGGGGCTGCAGCCGTCTGGGACATGGCCGCTGCGGTCTTTTCCAAATCGGTGACCGGGGTTTCCTTATGGCATCCCGATCCGACCGCCAGGGCGATCGTCAAAAGCAGCGGGAGAGAAAACAATGGTTTCATGATCCGGATAGGGGTCTTGTGGATGCGATTAGCGCCCGTCTCGGCTGCCCGGGTTGCACCAAAGCCGATTTTTACCGGCCAGATTGCTTTCGGCGTAGAATTTCACCGTCTTCAAATACTCCACATGGCCATCCACTGCTCCCACGGTGGTCCCGATGGCATGAAGCTTGGTGATGCCTTCCGCGGGGCTGCTGGAACCGTCGTTGAAATCTCCCGGATTCGTTTCCAGAGCCTGCCAGAAGATGATGGCATCCGGTGAGAAGGCGGCGGCCTTGTACGAGCCTGGTGCGACAGCCCCGTACCCATTGACCGCCCCGTTCATCAGATAGCTCGACATCTTCTGGGCTCTTGAGCGCCAGCTTGGGGTGTTGGTCCGCTCCAAGGGGCACACATATACCTTGGGGCTTTTGACATAAGAATAGAGCAGCCCGGATTCGTAGGCCTTGGTGACGTTGGTCGACCAGGGAGCGCGGGAAATGTCGGGCGGAGCCTGCAGGGCACCGTCGTAGAGCCACCCTTTTTTGACCCAGGGTGAGTTCCAATTGGGCTCGGGCAGGTAATCATTGTTGTCCCCTGTATACATGTGCATGCCGAGTGAGATTTGTTTGATGTCATTCTCGCATGCAATGCGGACTGCCTTTTCCTTCGCCTTGCTGAGCGCGGGAAGAAGCATTCCCGCAAGGATGGCAATGATGGCGATCACCACCAGCAATTCAATCAGTGTAAAACCGGACTGTTGCTGATGCTCTTCCACTGGGTTGGATGGGTTGGTGCTCATTTCCGTCGGGGGGATGATTCAAATTTTGCCCATCCGGAGCTCACGCTATGAAGCAAAATCCGTTCAGGCACGGTGCAAGGACACACGATTTGATGGAGGAGTCAATGGAGAAGACCCGGAGGCTGCAAATCTATCGTTGGGGTATCCGATTTTATCCGTGACTCTGTCCAGCTGCGGGAAAAGAATCGGATCGATCGCTCTTCCCATGAATGTTTTGAATCGAATTTCCCGGCGCTCGTTTATCCGCAATGGAATGGCGGGGGCTCTTGCGGCTCCCTTCATCACCCGGAACCTCCTGGCGGCCCCTCCATCGTCCCGTGTGATTCACGCCAGTTTTGGCGCGTCGGGAATGGCATGGGCTGACCTGACCTCCATTTCCACCGCCCCGAATGTGACCATCGCCGCCATCGCGGAGGTCGATTCCACCCGTCTGGCCGAGGTCCGCAAGCGGTTTCCCGAGGCACGGATTTACGAGGACTACCGGGTGTTGCTGGAGAAGGAAAAGATTGATTCGGTCAACGTTTCCACCCCAGACCACATGCATGCGGCCATGGGGATGGCGGCTCTTCAGCACGGGGTCCATGTCTACGGTCAGAAGCCCCTCACCCACGATTTATTTGAAACCCGGCAACTGACGGAGACGGCCCGAAGCCGGAAGCTGGTGACTCAGATGGGTATCCAGATTCATTCGGCCAGGGAGTACAAACTTGCGGTGGCCCTGGTTCAGTCAGGGGCCATTGGCAAGGTGAAGGAGGTTCATACCTGGAGCAGCAAGGAATGGGGGGATAACGGAGCCATGCCTGCGCAGGGCGACCCGGTTCCGTCCGGCTTCAATTGGGACCTCTGGCTGGGTGTCTGCCAGGAGCGTCCATTCTACGGCAAGGGATGGTATCATCCAGGCAATTGGCGCAAGCGCCTCGATTTCGGAACCGGAACCTTTGGGGACATGGGCTGCCATATTTTTGACCCGGTTTTTGGAGCCCTCGCCCTGACGGCCCCCATTTCAGTGAAGAGCGAAGGAGCTGCACCCAACCAGCATTCCTGGGCGACCAATGCGGTCATTCGTTATGTTTTCCCGGCAACACCTTACACGGTTCCCGGGAACATCCCGATCACCTGGTACGACGGGCATCAGCGCCCGGACGCATCGGTCAAGGCCCTGCTCGAAGGGAAGGAACTGCCCGATCAGGGATCCATTCTTATTGGAACCGACGGCGTGATGGTGATTCCCCACGTTGCCGACCCCATTCTGCTGCCAACCGCCAAATACCAGGGGTTTGCACTGCCCAAAATCGGCGGTGGAGACCACTGGCATGAGTTCGTCTCTGCGGTGCGGGGTGAGGGAAAGACATCGGCGGGATTCGACTACTCCGGTCCGTTGACCGAGTCGGTGCTTCTGGGAAGTGTGGCCACGCGGTTTCCCCAGACGCTTCTGGAATGGGACGCTAAAAACCTGCGCTTCCCCCAGGTCAAAGAAGCCAATACCTACGTCCGGAAGAAGTACCGTGCCGGATGGGAAATTCAGCCTTTGTGATGAGCTGAAAGGAAGCGACCAGGGATGGGGCGGAGGTATCACCTCGCCCCGCCAACGGCTTCCAGCTGGAACCGTTCTGATTCCGGCTATTTCGCCATGATGACCTGCTGGTCATCGTCGTTTCCAGGTGCCGGACCCTCGGGCGCCGTGGTGGCGGCATCTTCATCGGACTGAGCCGTTGGGGGGTCAGTTGGCGCGACCTCCGTGCTGGAGGAATCTGCGGCTTCTGATTCCGGTTGTCGTCCGTTGCTGAGTTGGAGAGGGGCACTGGGGGGAATCCCGCGAGATCCCTCTGTCGGGTCGGTGGGGACCAGATCCACGCGAGCTGCAGTTTCCGTTCTGGATTCGGGTGCACCTTCCTCGCGATTGAAGCGGACGCTGACGATCTTGCTGACGCCTTGCTCCTGCATCGTGACACCGTAGAGGACATCCGCCATCCCGATGGTGCGTTTGTTGTGGGTGATCACGATGAACTGACTGTGATCGATGAACCGTTTGAGCACCTTGACGAAACGATTGATGTTCGACTCGTCCAGCGGCGCATCCAATTCGTCCTGGACGCAAAAGGGAGAGGGCTTGACCTGGTAGATGCTGAAGAGCAGGGCGACTGCGGTCATGGTCTGCTCGCCACCGGAAAGGAGCGCAATCGACTGGAGTTGCTTCCCGGGGGGACGGGCCATGATTTCGATTCCGGCTTCCAGGACATCCTCTCCTTCGACCAATTGGAGGTCCGCCTTGCCTCCACCAAACACCTCCACGAACAAGATCCGGAAGTTGTCCCGAATTTTCTCGAAGGTCTCCATGAACATGGAGCGGGTTTCTCCATTGATCTTGCTGATGACCTCCACGAGTTGGTGCTTGGCGGTTTGGAGGTCGTCGTGTTGGGCGGTCAGGAATTTGTGGCGTTGCTCGGTCTCTTCAAACTCGTCGATGGCCACCAGATTGACCGGGCCGATCTCGTCCATGCGCTGCTGGAGTGCGGCCACCTGGGAGGCCACTTCATCCCAATCGGTGCTCAGACCGGCGGCGGACAATTCCTCCGGGCTGACGGTTTCAATCCGTGGCTGCCCCTCATCGGCGATGGTGATTTTGAGTCCTTCGCTTCGAACGTCATCGAGGACCAGTTGGTACTTCGATTGAATGCGTTCCCGCAGATTTTGAGCAGTCATCGCCTTTTGCGTCAGCTCGACTTCCAGTTCACCCCGCCGGATCTGGGCCGAGTTCAAACGAGCCCGCTCTTCCTTGAGGGACGCCTCCCGGATGGCGATTTCCGCCTCGGCACCCCGAATGGAGTTGGTCAGTACCGCAATTTCCTCCCCAACCACCGTTCTCAGATGGTTCAAGCGTTCAACCTGCTCCCGGGCATTTTGAACTTCACTCTCAAATTGAGTCTTGCGGCTGGAATAGGAGGACGTTTCCGTCAGTTGACGTTGAATCAGCGTGGCCAGTTCGCGCAGGCGGGCCTCCAGGGGCATCCGCTGACGTCCATGGCTGGCCAGCAATTGTTCATCGGTGGCGAGGGCGACCTTGACGTCCCCCAGGGCGGCATTGGCGGCCTCCCTTCGCTGGCGGAGGGATTCGATCGAGGCACCGATCTCCTGGACTTCGGCGGCAGCAGCCGTTTCCTTCTGTTCCAATTCAGCCAGCTGGCCGGCGAGCCGTACGCGTTTTTCGGCCCCCTCGGTTTCGTAGGCGGTCAGCGTCTTGAGTTCGTAGCCGGTGGTTTCAATTTTCTGACCCAGCAGGCGTCTGGATTGTTCGAGAGCCTTGAGTTCGCCCTGACGGGTGGCCACGGCGACTTCCTGGGATCGCAATTCCTGGCGTGCCTGTTCCAGGCTGGCCTGAAGACCGCTGAGTTCCGCCTGGAGGGCTCCCCGGACGCGGCTTGCCTCCGTCACTTCCTCGGCGACGCGGGCGAGTTCTCCGCGCAATTCGGCGATTTGATTCTTACGACCCAGAATGCTGGCAGGGGCCTTTCCGGATGGGGCTGCCTGTCCCCCGGTAAACAAGCCGCCCCGGGTCAACAGGTCACCGCTCATGGTGACAAAATCGAATGCCCCCGCAGTATCACGAAACCCGGCGGTTGCCGCCGCCAAATCAGGGACAATGACCGTTCGTCCCAGAAGGGCGGAAATCAGTCCACGAACGGTTTCATCACATTCCACCACCGACAGAGCCCGTGTGGCACCCGCGGGTGGAGGTTCGGACAGGTGGTTCGCGTGAGCATCCGGGGGCAACAGGGACAAGGCGGCAATGGTCGCCCGCCCCTTCTTTTGCGCACTCAGGTCGTCGAGGATCTGTCGGGCGGATTCCGGTTGCTGCGACAAGACCACCTGCAATTGGGTTCCCAGGGCGGCTTCAATGGGAGTCACATACTCGGGGGTGACCCGGAGATGGTCGACGAGCGAGCCACTGACCAGGGAAGACTGGCGAAGCGCTGCGAGGGCGCCGGCGCCAAAGCCTTCGTGCTGGGTGTCCAGCTGCTCCAGGACCCCCAGGCGGCTCCTGACTTCAGCCTGGCGACGAAGGGCCTGATCCAGAGTTTGTTGGGTTGCCTGAATCTCCTGTTGCAGAGCGCGAATCCGGAGTTGCCGTTCCTCCAGGGTGCCCCGCGAGGTCGTTACCTGAAGTTTTTCGGTTTCGACCTGGGCAGAGAACTCGTTGAGACGGGCCTCCACGCGATGGGATTCCTCCTGGAGGGACCCCCGTTCGGCATTCAGCTTTTCGAGTCGGATGGCGTTGCCTTGAATTTGCAGATTCAGGTGTTGAATCTCATTTCGAATCCGACTGAGCTGTTGGGCTGTCCCAAAGGCCCGGGATTGGGCCGCCCGTTGAGCCTCGTGCCGCAGCTGCAACTCGCGTTCGACCTCCACCAATCCCTGTCGCTTCTCCTCCAACTGCTGGCGGAGCCGCTGAACGCCGGCCTGCGTCTCGGAAATCCGTTCCTGAACCTGTCGCAGTTCCTCTTCGCTGATCTGCTGGCGTTCCTGCGCCTGGGCAATGTCGGCCACGGCCCGGGCATTTTGTGTTTCCAGTTCCTGAAGCCGTTCGCTGTTGAAAAATGCCCGATTGGTTTGTTGATCGGTTTCCGACTTTAACTCCGTGGAACGTTGCCGTGCCGCCGATGCCTTCTGCTCCAATTCCGTTAGATCAGCCCGAAGCCGCTGCCATTCGTCCTCCCATCGATTCAAGGCCAATTGGCCGGATTCGAGCACGGAATTAAGTTGATCTCGATCCGTTTGCCGGGAGGCCATTTCCAGGGTCAACACGTCCAATTGGTGCCTGGCCAGCTGGGTCTCCAGATGTTGGAGCTCGGTCGCGATGTTTTTGTACCGGCGGGCTTTGCCGGCCTGGCGTTGGAGCGAGCCCAACTGGCGTTTGACCTCCTTGATGAGATCCTGCACCCGGAGCAGATTCGCATCGGTGTGCTCCAGCTTCCGGAGGGCTTCCTTTTTTTGCGATTTGAACCGGGTGATGCCGGCTGCCTCTTCAAAAACCAGACGTCGATCATCCGGTTTGCTGGACAGGATTTGCGTGATGTTGCCCTGCGCCATCACGGAATAGCTCGATTTACCGACACCGGTTCCCGCGAAGAGTTGCTGAAGATCCCGCAGTCGGCAGCTCACCTTGTTGACGAAATACTCGGAGCCTCCGTCACGGTAGACGCGCCGGGTCACCGTCAACTCGTTAAAGTCCACATTGACCCCGGCTGCGCGAAGTTGCGCGGTGTCGACCTCGCCCAGAGTCAGACTTACCTCGGCCATCCCCAGAGGCTTTCGGGAATCGGTCCCGTTGAAGATCACATCCGCCATCTCGCCGCCGCGCAGAGCTTTGGCAGACTGTTCGCCGAGAACCCAGCGAATGGCATCAGAGACATTCGATTTGCCGCAGCCATTGGGACCGACGATGGCGGTCACCCCAGGCTGAAACTGCAGGGTCGTCTTGTCGGCAAAGGACTTGAACCCCAGAACGGTCAACGCTTTCAGATACATTCCAACCCCAGAGTGAACGGCTCCCGGTTCGGAGCTGCAAGGGG
>CAIPFS010000447.1 GCA_903864375.1 uncultured Verrucomicrobiota bacterium | reverse complement strand
GGCAGGCTCAGCGGCGGCATGGAACCGTCCATGTGAAGGCGGAAACCATCCAGCGGCTGCAATTCATCGAGCTGTCACAGCCCGGCTCCCACGACTTCGGGTAAAACCGCTCCTTTGATTGCCCTCGGGCTGAGATTGGATGGATGAATTCCTGAATCCAGTGGAGCCGCTTTGAACGGTGCCGAAGATCGGGGCTCAACGAGCCGGCACCGGCTGCACCGCCACCATTCCCAGCAGCTCCGGAATATTGAGCCGGGTCCAATAATTGGCTTGAGCCGGTCCACCCCGTCCCTGGTTGCCCTGCTGCCCCTGAAGTCGGAATAGACCGGAATAGATATGGTTCTCATACTCCAGCCGCACTTCCCCGACGGGGGGCACGGGTTGCTCTCCCGCATAAAAGTTTACCATGGCCTCGACCTCCCGGACATCGACGGGGGTCTCAAATTCAATGAACTCATAGTCATGATCCGGTGAGGCCCGATGGTCCTTGTAATAATAGCCCTCTGGACTCCGGGCATGTTCGAAAAAGAGCACTTCAGCGTCAGGGCGCGGGCGGGCGTAAAGGTCCAGGTCGATATTCCCGCGCCATCGGATGCCAATCTTGAGTCGTCCCTGGACGGAGCGCGGTGGAACCTGAACAGTCGCCGGAACGGTATCCTGGGTGATCCAGTCCGATGCACCGATGGTCCGGCTCAGTCGCCACATGGCGACCTTGGTCTGGGACGGGTCCGGGACAAAAGCCGGTGGGTGAAGATCTTCTGGAGCCGCACGTACCGATTTGAAGACGGTGGCCAGATCAGACGAAAAGACGCCCAGCCGGCCGGATTGCCCCTGAAGGTAAAGGCTCCAGAACCGCTGGATGCGGTCGTGATGCAGTTCATGCATCCAAGGATCTCCAAAGTAGCCCCAAAGAACGGTCAGCCCCTCGAGGGCGTTCGACCGTCCCTTCAGCCCGTAGACCGACTGGTCTTTTGACGCCTGCAGATGCCCGTCACTGGGAAAATACCCGTCGCACATGGAAAAGCCCGGTTCCTTGGGATCGACGTACAAGGGACTACCCAGGACCACCAGCGTGACCGGGTGATTGGAGCGCACGTGCTGCTCGCCGACAAAGGCCAGGAACTGGGGCATGCGAATCGATTCAGGCGACGGGAACGGCTCAGCTCCATTCGTTGCAGATTCGCGGGCTAAAAATTCGCGAAGTTGTCGAATGGGCTCCTGAAACTGGTTGACCCGGGTGCGTTCGTTTTGGAAAGCGTGGGAGGTCGGAATGACCACATGGGTGATGGTGGTCAAATGACAGGCATCGTAGATGGAAAGCGAACCTCCCCCCGGGATATCCTGAATCAGAAGTCCCACCACCCGCCGATAGACATCATCTTTGACCGACCTATCCAGGTGGGGAGAAAGACCAACGACCCAATCCACGGCCGGAGCCGAGGGCGGTTGGGCGGTTCCCGCGTCGGCCAGCCAGGGAATGGACAGCATCCAAGCCAGCGGAATCAGATGTTTCAGGAGGGTGTTCATGGACGTGAAATGATTTCGCCTTGGGAGTCCATCGGAGCCGGCGGTTCCCGCAGGGAGGGCATCCGGTTTCCATGGACCATTCCTCCCAGCTGTTCCCGCAATTGGGAGGCGATCTGATCGAGCAGCAGCCGCTGCTGATGAGTCTGGTCCCGGCGCAGGGCCACCTCCCTCCGCCATGCCGATAGTGCATACGCGAGCAGGGCATTGAGTTGATGTTCCATCCGTTGCGTCTGTCCGCGGGCCTCGGCAAGTCCGAGGCGTTCCCGGGCCACCTCTTTCTCAAGCCTCACTCGTTGTTCGTCCAATTGGGCAAACCGTGGATTTCCCGAGGAGCGCGGGGAGTGATGCCGATGGAAGACCTGGGTCATGTAAATGCCGAGGACCGCTGAGACGAAGATTTCCGCGATGGCCTGACTCCCCACCAACAGAATGTCAATCCAGCGGGTCCCCGCCGAATTGGTTCCCAGCAACCAGCCTGTTTCCGTTGATGGAGCGGAGAACACCGACAGGGACTGGATTCTCTCCGCCGTGTTCTTGGACAGGGATGGGTAGACGGCGGCGTAGGCCGACAACCAGGCCAGAACGCCGAGAATGCCCAGGACGAGGCATGACCAAAGGTAAATGCCGCGCAGTTTCGGGTGGCGCAAACAATCCCATCCCACCTTTACGGCCAGTGCGCCCGCCGGAAGCAATGCCGCCCAGAAATAGGCGCGGAGCGGATTTTCCTGGAACGTGACCAGGCCGGATTCCAAAAGATTGAAGGAAATGTTGAAGATCCCAAACACCAGGAGGCCCACCACACCCATGGCGGCCAGGATAAACATGGTCGCATCCCAGGAATTCCATGGGGTGGAGGGGGGACGGTCCGCCGTGTCGCCGGGCTGGGGTGTCAGGGGGTTCGCCAGCAAGTGCGGTAGCGATGAAAGTTGACCTTCCATTTCATTCAGCCGGAGCTCCAGGCCTCTCAGCCGATGTTCATGGAGACGGGCTTGCTGCTCCCATCGCTCCATCTCACCGGCATTCCGATAGAGGAAGAGGGACCGATGGTAGGCCTCAACGGCCTCACCGCCGCTGGCATCGGCGATGGCTGCCTGATCCCGGATGAATTCCAGGTGTACCTGGTCGGATGGCTCCCCCTTCGGATGACCCGAAATCTGGGAGGCCGCGGTGGCGGTGGTTGATCGCGAAAGGAGGGTCATGGACTTCGGGGGGGGAAGGCTCCGCCATGCCGGGGACAATCGCGGAGCCAATGGATCGGGACGTGGGGGGAGGACTAGTTGCTTTTCGAGTGAGGCTCGTCCTTGGACGACTTGAGATGCGCCAGTTCGTTTTCGATATCCTGCAGGCGCTTCTTCAGCTCGGCCTGTTCGTCCAACAACGCCTTGCGCTGCTCTTTCAATTCATTCCTGCGTTCGCGCTCCTGCTGCAGCTTTTCCCGGGCTGCCTCGACCTCCGCCTGCTTTGCCTCGCGTTCCGCTTGTTTTGCCTCTTCCATGGCCTGACGGCGCTCTTCCTCCGCCTC
>CAIPFS010000446.1 GCA_903864375.1 uncultured Verrucomicrobiota bacterium | reverse complement strand
CGTGGTAATGGTTCCCTCCTCCTTGTAGCCCCGGACATGGATGTTGGAGTGATTGGTCCGTCGGTAGGTCAGCTGATGGATCAGCCAGGGATAGGAGTGAAAGGCGAAGATGACGGGCTTGTCCCGGGTAAAAAGCTCATCGAAATCACGATCATTCAGACCGTGGGGATGTTCTGAAACGGGCTGGAGGCGCATGAGATCCACGACATTGACCACGCGGATTTTCAGGGCCGGGAGGTGGGTCCTCAGGATGGAGACCGCGGCAAGCGTCTCCAGGGTGGGAACATCGCCGCAACAGGCCATGACGACGTCGACGCCCGTTCCCAGGTCGTTGCCTGCCCAGGGCCAGATTCCAATTCCATCGGCACAATGCCGGACGGCAGCATCCATGTTCAGCCACTGCGGGGCGGGGTGTTTTCCGGCGATGATGACGTTGACGTAGTGACGACTTCGAAGACAGTGATCCATCACCGATAGGAGGCAGTTGGCATCGGGTGGAAGGTAGACCCGGACAATCTCTGCCTTCTTATTAACCACATGTCCGATGAACCCGGGGTCCTGGTGGGTAAATCCATTGTGATCCTGTCGCCAGACATGGGAGGTGAGGAGGTAGTTGAGCGAGGCAATCTTCCTCCGCCAGGGGAGGTTGAGCGTGACCTTCAACCATTTGGCATGTTGATTGAACATCGAATCAATGATGTGGATGAATGCCTCATAACAATTGAAGAGTCCGTGCCGACCGGTGAGCAGGTACCCCTCCAGCCATCCCTC
Organism: uncultured Verrucomicrobiota bacterium; assembly: GCA_903864375.1. Taxonomy (GTDB): domain Bacteria; phylum Verrucomicrobiota; class Verrucomicrobiia; order Limisphaerales; family UBA9464; genus CAILNN01. Next base: position 1,398 of record CAIPFS010000446.1, on the reverse strand, counting down.
GCACTGATGCTCGCTGAGCATGGAATCCAGGACCTGACCGACCGGCGCCAGGAATTCATCATTGGGGAGAACCGTGGCATCCCATTGGCGGGGAGTTTCCTGAAAAACGGCCCCCAATCCGTTGGAAAGGGTTTCATCCGGCCCAAAAATTCTGAAATTGTGCGTTTCCCGGTTCAACCGGACGACATCCTTGAGGAAGACGCCGAGCACGTGGGCATCACCGATACCGGGGGCACCGGGCCCGGGAACCGGCGCGGCGTAGTCGCGAAAGTCTGGCAGATGAAGGTCCCGGAGGAGAATGCCCCCGTTGGCGTGCGGATTGGCCCCCATCCGGCGTCGTCCGCGGGGCGCCAAAGCGGCGATCTCCGGCAGGAGTCGCCCCTCGGGAGTGAAGAGTTCATCGGCCCGGTAGCTCTTCAACCAATCCTCCAGGAGTCGGAGGTGTTCCGGGTGAGTGGCCGGATCCGAGAGCGGAACCTGATGGGCACGAAAGGTTCCCTCCACTTGAAGTCCATCCACCACCCTGGGCCCGGTCCATCCTTTGGGGGAGTTCAGAACAATCATTGGCCACCGGGGGCGACCGATCTTGCCTCCCTCGCGGGCATCAGACTGAATGCGGAGGATTTCACCCACAACCAGATCCAGGGTGGCCGCCATGGCGGCGTGCATCGGGCCAGGTTCGCTCCCTTCGACAAAGTAGGGAATCCAGCCATACCCCCTCAGCAATTGCTCCAATTCATCTCGCGAAATCCGCGCCAGCACGGTGGGATTGGAGATTTTATATCCATTGAGATGGAGGATGGGTAGAACGGCGCCATCGGTGACGGGGTTCAGGAACTTGTTGGAGTGCCAGGCGGTGGCCAGTGGTCCTGTCTCGGCCTCACCATCGCCCACCACGCAGGCCACGATCAGGCTAGGGTTGTCAAACACGGCCCCAAACGAGTGGCTCAGCGAGTATCCCAACTCCCCGCCTTCATGAATCGAGCCGGGACATTCGGGTGAGGCATGACTCGGAATGCCACCCGGGAAGGAGAATTGAAGGAAGAGCTTTCGCAAGCCGGCCTCATCCTGGCTGATGTCCGGATATATTTCGCTATAGCTTCCCTCCAGGTAGGTATTGGCGACAACGGCCGGTCCGCCGTGACCCGGACCGGACACGTAGATCATGTCGAGGTCGAACTTTCCGATGACGCGATTGAGATGGGCATAGATGAAGTTCTGTCCCGGGGTGGTTCCCCAATGTCCCAGCAGCATGTGCTTCACATCCGAAAGCACCAGAGGACGCTTCAGCAGCGGATTGTCATACAGGTAGATTTGTCCCACCGACAGGTAGTTGGCAGCCCTCCAGTAGGCGTCGAGCAACTGGAAGGATTCCTCGGGAGGCGATGCAGTCAGGGT
>CAIPFS010000445.1 GCA_903864375.1 uncultured Verrucomicrobiota bacterium | reverse complement strand
GGTGTGACTTGGTCAGGCTTGGCGCTCAGTTGCTCGACAATGATGTCCTTGACCCGTTGCTCGATGGTTTTTTCGACAGCCATAAGGTTGTTTCGCTTTTGAGTGGCCTGTCTAGGGGTCGCTTCGGGATGCGTCAAGCCGCGTTTGGTATAAAAATTTCAAGCAGACCCTGAATTTTCTCTCGACTCGCCGATTTGGGCGCAAATTCAGAGTTTTTCGCAACGGCCTCAAAAATTACATGGCCATGCCTCCGTCGACGGTCAGCACCAACCCGGTGACGTACCGTCCTGCCGGACTGGCCAGATAAAGTGCCGCGCCGGCGATATCCTCCGGCTTTCCCAGACTTCCCAGAGGAATTTGTCCCAGCAGCGCCTCCCGGGCTTTGGCATCCATCGCCGCCGTCATATCGGTTTCGATGAAACCCGGGGCAATGGCATTGCAGGTTATTCCCCGGGATCCGAGCTCCCGTGCCACCGACTTGGTGAAACCGATGAGCCCGGCCTTGCTGGCGGCGTAATTGCATTGCCCGGCGTTCCCCATGATGCCGATGACCGAGCTGATGTTAATGATGCGTCCGGAGCGCTGTTTGAGAAAGGCCCGGGTGAAGGCCTTGGTCATGAGGAAGGCTCCGCGCAAATTGGTATCGATGACCGTTTCCCAGTCCGCTTCGCTCATGCGCATCAACAACCCGTCGCGCGTCACCCCGGCGTTGTTGACGAGGATGTCCACACGCCCGCAGGCAGCGAGGATCGCTTCGCCGGCTTTTGAGACCTCCTCCGGTTGGGCGACATCCACGGCAAAGGCCCAGGCCTTGCGTCCGAGCAGTCGGACTTCCGCCGCCGCTCGTTCCGCATTTTCGGCGGTTCGCGACACGCAGACCACATCGGCACCGGCCGTGGCAAAGCTCAGGGCGATGGCGTGGCCGATGCCGCGACCGGCGCCGGTGACGACGGCCACCTGATCAAGAAGGAGGTTCATGAATTTGAAGGGGGCGTATTCAAGGCGGCGAGTGTGGCGTCCAGGCTTTCCAAATCACTGACCCGCAACATCTCAACTGACTTGTCGATTCGCTTCTGGAAACCCGATAAGGCGTTGCCCGGACCCAGCTCAATGAAGGAGGTGAAGCCTTGGCGGATGAATTCGCGAATGGAGTCCTCCCAGCGAACGGGTGAAACGACCTGCTCCACCAGACGTCGGGCGATGTCCGACGGGCCGTCGTGGGGAAGAGCGTCGACATTGGCAATGACCGGGACCCGGGGTGAACTCCAGTCCAGTCGGGCCATCTCCTGCGCCAGCTTGGGCTGTGCGCTCGCCATCAGCGGCGAATGATAGGCTCCGGCAACAACCAGGGGCACCGCCTTGCGGGCTCCGCGTTCCAAGGCCAGCGTCACGGCATCGGGGATGCGCTCTGCAGCACCGGAAATGACAATTTGCCCTGGGCAATTGAGGTTGGCCAGGGTGACCCCCGTGGCATCGCAGACCGCGCGCGTCGCAGCCTCGTCCAGGCCGAGAATGGCCGCCATTCCACCGCGGGTGACTTCGCAGGCCTCCTGCATGAATTGACCGCGGGCCCGGACCAGTTTCAAGCCCTGCTCAAAGCTCAAAGCACCGGCGACCGACAGGGCGGTGAATTCGCCCAGGGAAAGTCCGGCCGTGCCATGGAATTCCATCCGGGGATGCGTTTCGCACAGGGCTGCCCAAGCCATCCAGCTGGCCAGATAAATACCAGGTTGGGCATACTCCGTCCGGGTCAGCTCTTCGAGGGGGCCTTCGAAGCAGATTCGGGAAAGGGGCACCCCAAGAATATCATCGGCGGTTTGAGCCAGTTGACGGGCGGACCGATAGCGTTCGGCCAAATCCCTGCCCATGCCGACGACCTGGGCTCCCTGACCTGCGAAAAGAAGAGCGGTTTTTCTCATGAAGTTGGTGCCTCGGGCCGGACTTGAACCGACAACAAACTGATTAAGAGTCAGCTGCTCTGCCATTGAGCTACCGAGGCGATCAACCGGGCCGGAAATTGGGGAATGGAGGACCTTTTGTC
>CAIPFS010000444.1 GCA_903864375.1 uncultured Verrucomicrobiota bacterium | reverse complement strand
TGAAGCCGTGGCCCGATTGGAACGGATTGCCGAACTGGACGGGGCATCGGCTCGAACCGTTCTGCTCCGGGAGGTCGAGCGGGAATCCGCCCGGGATGCCGCCGATTTGAGTCGGCATATCATTGAAAACGCCCGGACTCAGGCCGAGGCCGAGGCCCGGCGAATCGTGGGCATCGCCCTGCAACGCTATGCGGCCACCCACACCTTTGAGACGACCACTGCGACGGTGGCCTTGACGACCGAAGACATGAAGGGGCGCATCATCGGACGCGATGGGCGTAATATTCGCGCCTTCGAAGCCGTCACCGGCGTCACCGTCCTGGTCGATGACACCCCCAATGCCGTGGTCTTGTCCGGCTTTGATCCCATCCGCCGCGAAGTTGCCCGCCAGGCCATGGAGCGGTTGATCCTCGACGGACGCATCCATCCGGTCCGGATTGAGGAGGTGGTGGCGGCCGTGAACTCGGAGATGGATGACTTTATCCTGCGCGCCGGAACCGAGGCCATCTACCGGGCGGGCATCGCGCCGTTGTCGAACGAAATATCCCGAACCCTGGGAAAACTTCGCTTTCGTAACAGCTACTCACAGAACGTGTTGGAGCATTCAGTGGAGGTGGCCCATTTGTGTGGTTTAATGGCGGCGGAACTGGGGGAGGACATCCAGGCTGCCAAGCGATCGGGCTTGTTGCATGACATCGGCAAGGCGATGGGGCAGGAAATCGAGGGCCCTCATGCGATTGTCGGTGCTGATTTCTTGAAACGGGAGGGCGAAACGGCCGATATCGTCAACGCGGTGGCCAGTCATCATGACGAGGTGCCTCATGAGAATTTACTCGGAGTTCTGGTGGCGGCGGCGGATGCCATAAGTGCCAGCCGTCCGGGGGCACGCAGCGAGAGCATGACCACCTACATCAAGCGGCTTCAGAACCTGGAGGAAATCGCCGTTTCATTTCCAGGCGTTGAAAAGGCGTTTGCGGTTCAGGCCGGTCGCGAGCTGCGGGTGGTGGTGCGTCCGGAGGCCATCGACGACGCCTCGGCCCATCAATTGGCGCGCCAGCTGGCCCGAAAGATTGAGGAAGCCCTGGTTTATCCCGGTCAGATTCGCATCACGGTGGTCCGGGAGATGCGCTGCGTCGAATATGCAAAGTAATCGATGTCCCTTTGAGGTTTAATCACTTCCTTGTTGACCCTCCGGGGATGGATTGGAGAGATAATGGCGAACTACGTTAATTGGATTCGCCCCCTATGCCGAGAACTGTCCGCAAGTCAGCGCCGACCACCCGACCGAGTGCCGCCGCCACCAAATACGACGCCCATCACCGGGTGTTGAGCAACACCTACGGTTCTCTGGCGGAGCTCCGGCGCGAACTCGCGGATTCCAAGGAGAAGGTGGCCGAGCGCGAGAATGTGCTCAAACTTCTGGCCGAATGCGCCGATCCCCAGCGGGCCTACCTGCTTTTCGATGATTACCTTGAAAAACTGGCCCTGCGGCGGAATGACTTTGGCCAGACCGACTGGTGGAGCCGGATTCAAAACAGCCTCTCCCGCGCCCGCCTGGAAGAGGTGGCCATGCTGTTCCTCCGGGCCAACCGCTCCCTGCCGACCGAGCTGATTGGATTTGCCAATTTCGATCGGTTTCAAGAGGTCGAGCAGTCTGAAAAAGAACTTCAATTTGTTCACGAACTCGAGAACTGGCTTCTCCCGGCCACCCATACCCACCTCGACGCTCCCAAGGCAGCGCTGCGCATCCTTTGCGAGCCGGTTCGTGCCGCTTCCGAACTCAATCAGTGGCGTCTCGCCATCCGTTTCATGCTCTTTCGGTCCCGGACCGGCGAAAAAGAGAAGTTTCTGGCCGACCTCTGCGATCTCCGTACCCGGGCGGCGCATGAGGCGGAGCTCTTTCCTGCCGAAGATTGGGCGGTGATCGACTGGTTGCACGCGAACTGGATCGACAAGGCCCGGGAGGGCGAACCCCTGTTGCTGGAAGGGGCCGACCTTCTCACCTGGCTGGCCATGTGGGCTCACGGCAGTCGATTGGAACTGACCGGAGCCGCCGTCAATCTGCAGTTCCACGGCCAGCTGGCGGAATTGAAGCCGCACCTCGACACCCTGGACGGCGACCTCAGTTTTACCCACCTCCTGGGGCTACCCGACGGTCAGGTTCGCAACCTGATCGACTGCCGGTTCATGGTCGGACAGCCGGTGCTGGTGTTGGTGGACCACGAGGTCTACATCCTTCGCAATGCACCGCCGGCAACCCTCCTCGGCCCCTGGGCACAGCGCCCGGTCCTGCCGGTGAAAAAACTCTCGCACCGGCTTCTCACGGAGCTCCGGCGATCCCAGACCACCCGCCCGAAATCAACCCGGGAAGGGGCCAACGGCGACTCCCAGGACAAGGCGGCCCGGGAAACGCAGGAAGCCGATTGGAGTCAGTTGTGCATCACCCATCCGGCCATGCCCCAGTTCGTTTTTGAACTGGCTGACGAAGTGGTTCGGCTCCGACTTCTGGCCACCAGCGACCGCGACGGCTCAGAGTGGCAGTGGAATGGGCATGAATGGGCTCGAACCCGGGAGGCCGCCTCGCTGGCCGACCGACCGGAGGTGTTGGATGACCCCCGGATCCAGGCCGCCATTCACTGGTTGCAGCAACTGGACTGGTTCACCCCGGAGCCCGGGCTTTGGGTGGGTGACGCCAATGAACATTTTTTAAGCGCGCTGGCCGCCGCCTGGGTCGATCGCCCCAAGACGGCGGAATTCCTCGGAAATCCCCCGTTCCAGCGGTTGTTTCTCAACCGACGTCTGGTCAAACCCAAGCTGGTGCTCAAAGGCAGTGGCATCGACTGGCTCAGCGTCAGTGCCGAGTGGGAGGCCGAAGGCATGCGCCTCTCCCATGGCGACCTCCAGCGGTTGGCGGCTGCCACCACCCGGTTCGTCAAACTGCCCGATGGTGGCTGGGTCGAGGTCGACATGGATGCCAACAAGCGCGCCCAGGAAATGGCGGCGACGCTGGGCCTTGATGGCTTGAGTGCCGACGCCCAAAAGGCCTCCCTCATCCATGCCACGCACCTGGATGAGGCCGCCCTTGAAGCATTAGGCACCGAGAAGGCCGTCGCCGCCCTCAAGGACCGCCTGAAGGAATTCAAGGGGGTACCCGACACCGCCCTCCCCGCCCGAATCCATGCGGATCTTCGCCCCTACCAAAAGGAGGGGTTTGACTTCCTTTGCCACCTCAGCCGCATGCGCCTCGGCGGAATTCTCGCCGACGACATGGGCCTGGGAAAAACCCTGCAAACCCTGGCCTGGCTCACCTGGCTCCACGAGTTGCATGCCAAGGACCCCAAACCGGCCCTGGTCCTTTGTCCGGCCTCCGTTCTCCACAACTGGCGGCGGGAGGCGGAGAAATTCACACCCCACCTCAAGGTCCTGGTGCTTCAGTCCGGTCAGGCCCGCCACAATCTTCGGAAGCAGATTCCCGAACACGATCTGGTGGTCACCAACTACGCCATCCTGCGCCGCGACCTGGAGGAGTTGTCCAAATTCGATTTCCGTTGCCTCGTGCTGGATGAAGCCCAATTCATCAAGAATCCCAACGCCCAGGTGACCATCGCGGTGAAGGAGATTCAGGCCGACCACCGGCTGGCACTGACGGGAACCCCGTTGGAAAACCGCCTGCTCGACCTGTGGAGCATTGTCGACTTCATCCAGCCTGCCTACCTCGGCAGTCAGGCCTCGTTCCACGAAATCTATGAGCCCAAGGGGGATGGGGCACCCTGGGAGTTTAGCGCCGCCCGCCGCCGCCTCAGCGCCCGCCTCCGCCCGTTGATGCTGCGCCGCTTGAAAAAACAGGTGGCCAAGGACCTCCCCGACCGTATCGAGGAACGGCGTGACTGCGATCTCCATGAGGAACAACGCAAGTTGTACCTCGCCGAACTGCGACGCAGCCGCGAGCAGGTCATGAAGGCCCTTCAGGAAAAGGGTATGGCCAAGTCCAAGATGCACGTCCTCGCCGCCCTCACCCGGCTCCGCCAGATTTGCTGCCATCCCAAGCTGGTTGGAAACGACAGTCCCAGCGGCAAGACAGAAACCCTGTTCGAATTGTTGGAACCGATCCTGGCAAGTGGCAACAAGGTCCTGTTGTTTTCCCAGTTCGTGGAAATGCTCCGACTTCTGGAAGGGGCCTGCAAGGAGCGGGGGCTCAAGACCTACATGCTCACGGGCGAAACCAAGGGCCGCCAGGAAGTCGTCAATGCCTTCCAGGCAGAGTCGGATGCCACCGTCTTCCTGCTGTCGCTGAGGGCCGCCGGCACCGGCTTGAATCTGACCACCGCCAGCTATGTGGTGCTTTACGATCCGTGGTGGAATCCGGCCGTGGAAGCCCAGGCCATCGATCGCTCGCACCGCATCGGACAAACCCGTACGGTCAACGCCTACCGGCTGATTGCGCCGGGAACGGTCGAGGAAAAGATCTGGGAACTTCAACAGCGCAAGTCACAGACCATTCTCGATGTGCTGGGGGAGGAAGGCTTCGCCAGCAATCTGACCAAGGACGACCTGGAATACCTCTTCAGCGAGGATTAGCCCCCCGGTTTAGATTCCAGTCGGTTTCGATTTGACGCGGCACAGCCCCGGGTGCTCGTTCTGCGCGAGGTGCGAACACCCTACGAGGACAGCTTTGTCAGTTGGTCCGTTCCGCCCCGGCTGATGGATCAGCTCTGGTCGGGGGCATGGTGGTTTTTGGGAACTACCTTCTTCCGCCAGAACATGATCGCCTGGCGGGGAAAGCCGGCGGAGTTGCTGCATCTTCGCATCGCCCTCTCCCGTTTCCAGCTCAGCCCGAGTCAACGCCGGATCGTCCGACGCAATCGTGACCTCCAGGTCATCCTCCGTCAGCCGGTCGTCGACGATGAACGACGCCAGTTGTTTGATCGTCACAAGCGCCGGTTTGCAGAGGGTGTTCCGGAGGCATTGGACGATTTTCTCGGCCCGGCTCCCGGCGTCCATCCCGTCCCGGGAATCGAGTTTGATTTACGGTTCAACGGACGACTGCTGGCGTCCAGCTACGTGGCCCGGGGCGAAAACAGCCTCGCCAGTCTCTACGGATTTTTTGATCCGGAAATGGCGGATCGCAGTCTTGGAATTTACACCATGCTGCTGGAGATCGCCCACGCCCGGCGTCTGGGACTCCGCTACTACTACCCGGGATACGCCCTTTCCGATGCCTCCTGTATGGACTACAAGAAACGGTTTTGGGGTCTGGAATCGTATGAATGGGACACGGGTTGGCGGCCCTTCCCGCGCCAGATCGGCGGTGTGTAACCTTGGGGGTCCCATAGTCGCCAAGCGTGAGGCGGCGTAATCTCCACCCGACCGAAACCCGTTTGCGTGCCGATCGGCGGGACTACGGCTCCAGGGACCGGCGACATCTGCCAACGAACTGAAGACCCTTCACTCAGGACCAGTTGTATTCCCCCGCCACCTTGCCGGCCAGCCGCTCCAGCCAGAGCGCCGCATTCTTGCGCGCCTCCAGTGGGCTGGTCAGTCCCGGTGCCAGATCGTGAACCGAATGGAACAGGCGGTCGGCGGTCTGAGATCGGGCCACACCCTCGACCATTCCGCCAAAACCAATGCAGCGTTTGCCCAGGGCCTTGCACCGCTGCGCGAGTCGCCCGGTTCCTTTTCCCATCATGCTCTGACGGTCAATCATCCCTTCGCCGGTCAGCACCAGGTCGGCTGCGGCAATCCGTTCATCGAGCTTTGCCTGGCGGGAAAAAATGTCGAAACCCGACTCCATGGAGGCTCCCAGAAACACCCGCAGTCCAAAGCCAAGCCCGCCCGCCGCCCCACACCCTGCCTCGACCGAGATGTCGAAGCCGACCTGCTCGCGGGCCTGTGCGGCCAGTTTTTCCAGGGCCG
>CAIPFS010000443.1 GCA_903864375.1 uncultured Verrucomicrobiota bacterium | reverse complement strand
GTGGTTGGATAGGATGCAGTAGGTGAGCACCCGCACCCCGCAGAACCCCGCATACGCCTGCATCCAGTGCACAAACTGCTCCTTCTCATTGGGGCCAAAGGCCAGCCGCCGCTCCACCACCCGCGAAATACAATGGTAGTACGCCGGTCCCACACCAGAATCCAGCTTCAACCGCCCCTGTCGCATGGGAGAAACCTAGCGGAGGGGAAGCTTATGTCAAACAAATGACCTGTCCCTTTGTAACAAAAACGTCGTTGGTGATTGGCGTCAGGTTTAGCGATTGGTTGTTCCGTAATTCCGGACCAGATAATCCACGAGTCCAGGAACTGCATTCGTGGGGATCGGGGCGGCGAATTTGACCCGCATTTTCGTGACTTCCGCCTCCCACTGCGTCCGCTTCAGGGGAGGCTGGGTCGAAATATATTCGGTTGAATGGCACAGGAGGCAGTTTTCCCGCACGGCAGCGAGCCCGCCATCCTCACGAAGCGTGAATGGTTCGGATGGAAGCTTCCAATCCGCCGGATCTGCACCCTTAAATTCGGGTTCCGCCAGGAGGCGGACGGCCAGTGTCGCGAATCCGATTCCGACCCAGCGGTTGTGACGGGGAGAGTGGTGCATCGGGAAGAAGGGTTAAACGACCTGCACTTGAACCGTCTCAACCACATTGCGCATGTAGCCTGCCGGATTCCAAAGGGGATGCAGGGGTTGTGATTGCCCCAGTCGGTTGGATGCCTTGACCCGCAGTTCCTGCATCCCGGTGCGTTGCGGCGTCCAGTCCATCGTCCATTCCCGAAAAGCAAACTTTCCCAGGCTTTCTCCCAGACGAGCCGGCATCCACCCACCCGCGATATCGGTGGAAATCAGGACTTCCTCGACGGAGTTTCCACCGTCGAAAGCGATTCCGCGCAACCGGAGCGGCTGGCCCTTCTTGATGACGGCACCGGAGGTCAGACTGGTGATAAAGGAGCGGACGTTCAGTCGCTGAATGGGGATTGTTTTTTTGGGAGTCGTTCCGGGCTCGACGTGCGCACATGGGTCGTCCGGAATCCGGTAGGCCGGATTCATATAAAACCCCTGGTAGGTTTGGTCGACCACCGTGATTTCATGAAGATGTTTGACCCAGTAGGTTCCGTAGTGGCCAGGGACCACCAGCCGAAGTGGAAAGCCGTTCAGCCAGGGCAGTGGCTCTCCATTCATCTCCCACGCCAGTAATGGTTCCGGTTCCATGGCAGCGTCCAGCTCCAGGGCCTTGATGAAATCCGGTGAGGCGGGCAGGAGGGGGCGGTCCAATCCATTGAAGAGCACCTGCCGGGCTTCCGTCCGGGGTTGGGCTGCCTGAAGCACATCGGCAAGCCTTGCTCCACGCCAGCGGGCACAGCCCATGGCGCCATTTCCCAACTGTCCACCCGGAACCCGCGGTTCAAAAAAGCCGCGTGAATTCCCGGAGCATTGATTGACTGCCACCACTTCGGTTGCTGGGAATCTGGCCTGTAATTCCGCCAGGCTGAGGCGAAGCGGTTGTTCAACGCTTCCTTTAATCTCCAATCGGAACTGGTCAGGCCCCAGCAGGGTGGCCGGAGGAGGGGAGCTGGTCAGGTGATAGCGGACAAAAAAGGCGTCGTTGGGCGTGAGCAGCCCTTCATTGAACACCTCGAAGGGTGTTTCCAATTGAGGGGGGCGCGACGTGTGTCGAATCAAAGCGCGCTTTTGGGGATAAGCCACCAGCGGTCGGTCCCCATTTTCAAACGGGAGTCGGACCTGAGAAGGATCGGCTGCCAATAATCCTGGAGCCAAGCCCAGGAGGGTACTGGATTCAAGGGTGCGACGCAGAAACTGGCGACGATTCTGGTGAAGGCTGGACCATCGGAACACCCGTCCACGATGCCGCCGAACCGGGTAACTGCAATCACTAAGAAGGACGCCATTCGGACCTCCCTGCCCAGCCTCGTCCTGGGGCACTATTCGAACCGGGAGATGCGATGTCCTGCGAGAAACTGGGCTGCGGAAAGGCGCTTTCCTCCCTCTGGCTGCAACTCCGTGATCCGCCAGTAGCCATGGCCGCAGGCGACCACCAACCCGCTGGAGTCTACGTGAACAAGGGAGCCCGGAGCCACCGGATCGGCATCCTTCGGTGCATCGCTCAATTCTGCCGCATGAATCTTGACGAGTTTCGGCTGGGGGGAATGCGGTGCGAAACAAAAGG
>CAIPFS010000442.1 GCA_903864375.1 uncultured Verrucomicrobiota bacterium | reverse complement strand
TGCCCCGGTTCGATTCCAACCGGTCGGGAGGGGCAGGGCTTGCTGACGGCGCAGGAGCCAGGTGCTCAAATTGCCGCCGTCCATGCCCACCACTTGTAGCACGTAGCTGACCTCCCAGGAGGTCCCCACCGAATACGGCCACTCCTTCAACATCTCGTGATAAAAGCGAACTTCGGCCGGAAGTTCGTCCCGAACAGGATATTGAAGTTCGTACTGGTAGAAGGTTTGTTCCGAGGGTCCTGACTGAGGCCCGGGTGGAACGAGCTGAACCACGGTTCCAGAGAGGCGGTGCGCGCCTGCTTCGAGCAAGAGATGCTGGAGGAGATAATCGCGATGGCTATCTGCACCCCGCCTCGCCTGTGCGGGATCGGCATAGCCGTTCTCCTCCAATGGAACACCCTGGGCCACGGAGATTTCCCGAAGCGAAACGTCCACGGAAACCCGGATCAACCCGGGTTCAAACCGCACCCACATCCTGTCCAGCAGATTGGGATGGGCCCACGTTCGGAGACCGGCCCCGAAAAGCAAGAGCCAGAGGACGAACGCACGTTTCATCATTCGTTTCGGATGCCGTGGATGCTAAATGCCGGACAATGGTACAGGAGGGTTCATGTCCGCCCGTCGGAAGGGACTGGCGAAATCTCGTGCATGAATACCGGGGATTTGACGATCCAGAAGGTTACTTCCTTCGAGGGAGGAGATGCCACCAGGCCTGCCAGTTTGTGGAGAAGGTATTCAGTGCGCGCGCCAGCCAGACGGGACCGACCTCGCTGTTGGGATCATTCTGGTCGTTGCGCCATTTCGGATGATGGAAGTGGATGACCCGGTCACCATTGTAGGAAACCACGGCCTCGTCGAACGACACGGATCCGATGGTGCGCCAGCTGGCGTCCTGCAAGGTCTTGTTCAAGAAACCGCGGACCGATCCGGTGTCCGAAACCTGAATCTGAAAGGTCAGTCGGCCCTGGCGCCTGCCGGTTCCGCGCTCATAGATATGGGTCAGGACCTCATCCCTGAAATCGGAGGTGTCGTCATCGCCGCTGACCTTTGGTCCGACGACCGAAAGTTGCATGTAGGTCGGGCTGACGGTGGGTGTTCCCGGCGGTTTGCCGAGTTCGGCGATCTCATACAATTGACGGATCGAGATCCGTCGATCGGCCCGAAAGAAGGTGAACGCGGTCAGAAGGAAATTGCCCAGGCTGAAACCGCTATCGAGCGGTCGGATGTCGGGTGCATTGCGCAGGAGGGAGTCCCGGATGGACGGAGTAAAACTTCCGCCCAAGACCTCCTGGGTGATGAAGGCGGCTGGTTGGGATTTCTGCAGCCGGTCTCCTCCGGGATAGAGTTTTCCCACCATTGAAAGCGTTCGTGCCTCGCCCCGTTGGACCGAAAGTCCGGACGAGTACCGGGCGATGACCAGACCACGACTGCCCCGGGCAAAATAGCCAGTGTAACCAGTATCCTCGGTGATGTTCCATATTCCGGTCAGGCAGACACCGTTGCGATGTATCAGCCTCAGGACGCCCTGGCGGTCAGGTCCGCCCCAACGGAGATCCGCCCTGCTTTCCAGGGTTCGCCGGGCGGCATCGAGGAAAAGGAACCGTTTGGACAGCGAGAGCCATCCGTGAGCCAGGCTCCAGAATGTTGCGGTCTCGACCGGTAACGGATTCTGTCCGGGCTGTCCCCAGGCACCTTGATAGTAGGGGTTTTCAAAAACGGCGTCCCGAACCTCCTGGAAGGTGGACCCGGAATACTGCCGGTCCTCGGGG
>CAIPFS010000441.1 GCA_903864375.1 uncultured Verrucomicrobiota bacterium | reverse complement strand
GGGGTGTCGTCCTTGGGATAAAAGTAGAGGACAACCACGTGGCCCCGGTACCCCGACAATTGCACGGTCAAACCGTCCGTGGCGGTGGTTTTGAAGTCCGGGGCCATGTCCCCGGCTTTGAGTCCGATATCGATCTCCGGTTTTGCCATGACCCCGCGATGCTAACCCGACTTTTTGTCGCCGCAACCGCTTAAGATGACGGTTTGGAACGGCGTCGGGCACGCACAAGTTCCACCAGCATGGGAAGGGCGCTGATGAAGATGATGGCCACAACGACGAGCTCAAAGTGCTTTTTGACCGGGGCGAGGTTTCCGAAGAACCATCCCGCGGGCAGGATGAGACCGACCCATAACACTGTCGCCAGGACACTCGATCCGAGAAAACGAAGATACGGCATCGTCCCCATGCCGGCCACAAACGGGGTGAACGTCCGGACGATGGGCACAAATCGGGCAAAGATGATGGTCTTGCGTCCGTATTTCTCGAAGAACTGGTGCGTGCGCTCCAGGTGCTGTGGGCGGACGAGGGCGGGCAGGCGGCGGGCCAGTTGATCCCCCATCAGGCGCCCGACCCAGTAGTTGACGTTATCCCCGATCAACGCGGCGGATGTGAGAACCAACGCCGCCAGCATCGGGTTGAGACCGCCACCGGCGCAGACGGCCCCCACGGCAAACAACAACGAATCGCCGGGGAGGAACGGAAGGAACACCAGGCCGGTTTCGCAGAAAACGATGAGGAACAGCAATCCGTAGGCGCTCTGTGGGTGGGAGGCGGCCAGTTCGTTGAGCCGGTCGCTTAGATGCAGTACGAAATCAAGTGCCTGATGGAGTAAGTCCCACATTTTTCCTGATCCAAGCCGAAAATCGCCGGCGGTTCCGAGTCAATTCTTTGGGAAGAACCCCGGAGGCGGGCATTTCTTCCAGCCGTGCCGCCGGGCCCGCCGAAGTGCGGGGGTGGCGGTCGGGCCTGATCGACGGGTGCGCAGGGGAAAGCCCGGACAGGAGAGTCCGTGTCACGCGACCGTTGTCACAGCGTTGACACGTTCGCCCGGCTGAATAACCTCTCCCTTCAATATCCGGCAGGTCCGCCCCGAGTTGAACTCGGGGTTTTTTTCTGCCACCGCTGATCGACACGAACTGACTCGCACATGGCCAATACCATTCTTGTCGGCGCCCAATGGGGCGACGAAGGCAAGGGCAAAATCATCGACTTTCTGACAGAGCAGGCCGAAATTGTGGTCCGCACCCAGGGCGGCAACAACGCCGGCCACACCGTCTATGTCGAGGGAGCCAAGTACGTCCTGCACCTCATTCCCAGCGGCATCCTCCGCCCGGGCAAGACGTGTGTGATTGGCAACGGCGTGGTGCTCGATCCGATCGGATTGGTTTCCGAAATCGACGGACTATTGAAACTCGGCATTCCGGTGACCTCCGGTCCCCAGGGCAATTTACGGATTTCCGACACCGCCCACGTTGTTTTTCCCTGGCACCGCGAACTCGACGGGCAGCGGGAGGTACGCAAAGGGAAGGACAAGATTGGAACCACGAAGCGGGGCATTGGTCCGACCTACGGCGACAAGGCCGCCCGCGTAGGCCTCCGGATGGTCGACTTGATTCATCCGCAGCGGTTCCCTGAACGATTGAAGGAACGGTTGGAGGAGAACAATGAGGTGTTGAAGGCGCTGGGCGCGAAACCTCTGGATTACGATACCCTTTTGCGGGACTACACCGCCGCCGCGGATCGGCTTCGTCCGTTTGTCACCAATACAGTGGTGTACCTGCACGAGGCGACGCGTCGGGCGGCGAATATCCTTTTTGAAGGAGCGCAGGGCACCTTTTTGGACATTGATCATGGGACCTATCCCTACGTGACGTCTTCGAACACCACTTCGGGTGGAGCTTGCACGGGATCGGGGGTTCCTCCGAACCGAATGGACCGGGTGGTGGGTGTGATGAAGGCCTATACCACCCGGGTGGGCGAGGGACCTTTGCCCACGGAAGACGCCTCGATCAGTGATTTGCTTCATGGCATGGGACGGGAATTTGGTGCCACCACGGGACGGGCCCGCCGTTGCGGGTGGTTTGACGCGGTGGCGACCCGGCATGCGTCCATGGTCAATGGCATTGACGAATTGGCCGTGACCAACGTCGACGGACTCGACACGCTGGCCACCATCCGGGTCTGTGTGGCCTACGAGGTGGATGGGCAGCGGTTGCACCATATTCCGTCGGACTGCGAAGTTCTGGCCCGATGCCGTCCGGTCTATCAGGACTTTCCCGGCTGGGAATGTCCGACCGAGAAAATCAATTGCTGGAATGATCTTCCGGTGAATTGCCGTCACTATCTTTTGACCCTCGCCCAGTTGACCGGAGCCCGTTTGACGGTGGTCTCGGTCGGGCCAGGGCGCGAGCAAAAAGAAGACGCAAGTAATCATAAACTTCAGTGATGGTTCCTACGGTAGAGCG
>CAIPFS010000440.1 GCA_903864375.1 uncultured Verrucomicrobiota bacterium | reverse complement strand
CGCATCCGTTGCTCCTGCACGTAGGCCGCTTCGCCTGCCCCGCAGCCGCCCCCCAGCTCCAGTTGAAGGTGATTCCATCGCCCCGTCTTTCTCAATATCAGGAAGGCGTCGATGACGATATCCATCCCTTTTTCCGGGCACAGCCTGGAAAAGAAACCGAGGGTCATTGGAGCACCCGGTTCCTTGGGCGGGCGGTTGGGAATCTGACGATACCCATCCAGCTGAATTCCGTTGGGAACGACATGGAGCCGGGAAGACGGAATCCCCAGTCTCTCACCCATCCGGGTGGCAAAGTGACGACTGGCGGAAATCCATCCGTCCGCTTCCGCTCCGCGTTCGGCCACGGCTTCCCAACTTTGAGTCCTCCACGGTTCCGGCATGGAGTCGAGGAAGGCTTCCTCACCCTGGAGGCAGACAATCACCCGGGTCTTGAGCTCCTGCTTCAGCCGTCGCACAAAACCGACCAGAAGAGCGTTCGACAACAGGATGGCATCCGGCCTGGGTTGATGTCGGAGCCACCCCAATAAATCATCCAGTTCCCGGACCTGGTTCCCCTCCTCACCAAGGAGCATGGAGACGTTCATTTCTCCGAGGAGTTTCGCATCGGTGTTGGCCGCCCGTTTGGACACCATCGCCAGCAGTCGGGGGTGATCCAGAATCCGCCGCAACCAGCCGGGAGCACGGCGGTACCATCCAAACTTCTGGGACAGGTAAACGTTGATCCCACCAAAAAAAGTGGGAAGCCCCGGGGCAGATGCCGAGGACTCGTCCAGAGTCATCGGCAGATAGAGGGGCAACAGGAGCACGTCGTGCCCCTGACGGATCAAGGCCTGCGCCAGGGCATTGTCCCGGAAACAGTTGCCACAATACATCCCTCCCGCCCCGGGTGTTAAAATGACCAGTCTCATAACGGGGCGGTGGTCGGGGGGAGCGGGCTAGGCCGCCAGGGCCACGGTCGGAGCAGGGACCCCGGCCAGCGGCATTCCGTAGGGCAATCGATCGGGCATGGACGTGTATTCCGCCAGGATCGAATGAAGCCGGGCATAATCGCGATTGACGTCGCCGGAAAGGCAGTCGGTCAGGGCTCCGTTCATGTCCGGATATTTATCGACAACCGTCTTGAAACTGACATTCGGATCGTAAAAGGCATAGACCAGACGGCGCATGTTTTCGATCCCTTCGATCATCATCCGACTGTAATCCTGAAAGCGATGGGCTGAAAAATCCCCGGCAACCAGCGCCTCGTGGGCCGCATCGGCCGCAGCCACGCCACTCTTGAGGGCAATCATCAATCCGCTCGAAAAGACCGGATCGAGGAAGCCAAAGGCGTCTCCGGCGAGCACCAGGCCATCCGCGGCACTGTATTGCGACCGGAAGGTGTACTCGCTTGTGAGCCAGAATTCACCGGTGCACTTTCCAGCCGCCAGATGGTCCGCGATCCATTTGTTTTGCGGCACTTCGCGCTCGAAAATCTGCCGGGGATCCCGGATGCCCCCGCGGGTCAGATACTTGCCGTCGGCGACCACGCCCACACTGATGCGCTGATTGTGCTGGGGAATGTACCAAAACCAACCCTTGTCGGGAATGAACCCAATGGTCGTGGCCCCTTCGTCAATTCCCTCGTCCCGGGTGGCTCCGTCAAAGTAGGTCCACACGGCCACCTTGTTCAGTTTGGGATCCCCGCGGCGCCAGGCATTCCGGGTGGCGGCCATGGCCTCGCGACCGGTCGCGTCAATGGTGATGGGAGCGTGAAATTCAACTTCTGTGCCGTCGCGGGACCTGGCCCGCACACCGCCGTAAACCCCATTTTCTTCCAGGAGGGTGGTCACCTCCATCTCCTCAAGCACCTCGGCACCGCCCTCACGGGCGTTCTCCATCAACATCTGGTCGAATTCGCTGCGAAGCACCTGCCACGTCTGCGCCACGGTGTCCTTATCGTAACGATTGAAGAAATAGAATGGTTGTGACGCCTTTCCCGACGGGGCAACGAACTGGACCGAGTACTTCTTGATGAATGCCGACTTTCGGAGTTTGGGAATCATGCCAATGCGCTCCAGTGCCGGATAGGTGAATGGGATCATCGATTCCCCCACGTGGTACCGGGGGAATCGTTCCCGCTCGAGGACCACGACCCGATGACCGTGTTCGGCCAAAACGGTGGCTGCCGAACAGCCGGCGGGGCCACCGCCGACAATCACCACATCAT
>CAIPFS010000439.1 GCA_903864375.1 uncultured Verrucomicrobiota bacterium | reverse complement strand
CTCAAACCGGGAAACCATGAAAAACCTGAAACTGACAGCCTTTGGGGCAACGATCATTTTGCTCCTGTTCGCTTGCAAAAAGAGCGAATCGGCCACCCCGGGGAACTCCATCCTGGTCAGGAACTGGAAACAGACCGACATCACCCTCTCGGTCAATGGCGCCACCCAGAGCATCTTCAGCCAGCAAAGCGTGTGCAAGGTGGACAACATCTACACTTTTTCAGCCAACAACAAATTCGCCGTTACGGAAGGTGCCACGAAATGCAACCCGAGTGATGCCGACACCGCCGTGGCCGGCAGCTGGTCGCTGATGGAGAACAACACCAAACTGTCCCTGACCGATGGTTCGGGTCCTCACTTGTTCGTGGTCGAGACCCTGACCGGCTCGGAACTGGTGCTCTCCGATACGGCCACCGTGAGCGGGCTGCTGACCAAGGGAACCTTGTATTTCCAACCTCAATGAACTTACCAACCCCTGACGCATACCCTGGAGCCCCGGATCGGGGCTCTTTTTTTTGCCCCGACGGTTCTTTGTAATTTCCTCCCATGGAAGAACTGAACTGGAACGGTATACTCATCCGGCCCATCCGTCCGCAGGACAATGCCGCAATCGCCCGAATCATCCGCAGCAGCCTCGCAGAATTCGGCGCCAACCATCCGGGAACGGTCTATTATGACGAGACCACGGATCGTTTATACGAACTTTTCCGTGAGCCCGGCTCGATCTATTTCATTGCTGAAAAAGACGGCGAAGTATTGGGCGGCGCGGGGATCTTCCCCAGTCCGGGACTGCCGGACAACACCTGTGAACTGGTGAAGATGTACCTCAAGCCTGAAACGAGGGGCATGGGGTTGGGTGGGCGGCTGATCTCGCTCTGTCTGAAAATGGCCGAGGCTGCAGGCTTCACCCATGTTTACATAGAAAGCATGCCTGAGCTCCGGAAGGCCGTGTCTATATACGATAAATTCGGATTCAAGCACCTCGAGGGCCCCTTGGGAGAGACCGGCCACTTCGGCTGCGCCATCTGGATGCTGAAGGAACTGGAATAGATACTACTTCCCTGTCAGCCGGCTCACCTGACGTCGGCTCAGGAACACCTGGAATCCGATGCGCAGGTTGAGTCCACCACTGCCGTTCTCATTCTCGTATTTGGTGCGCCGGTAGCCCAGCACGCCATCCACCGCGACATTGTCGTTCACGAAAAAAGATGCCCCAGCGCCCAGGAACCAGCCGAAGGCCGTTGCGCTGGCGTTCGTCGTCTGACTGGTCCTTACCCGGTTGCTGATGAAGCTCATGTCGCCCGCAAAAAAGGGCCTGGCTTTCGTTTCGCCGAAATAATACCGGGCGAAAGGCCCGATGCCGAAATCAGTGAGGTGGACACTCCCCTGTTCAGTGTACGCGACGGAAAGCTGACCACCCATGACGAAATTCTTCGCGAAGAAATATCCGGCCTGTGGTGTGAACTGTATGCTGGTGTTGTTCTTGGCCGTATTGAAAGCCAGGTTGCCACCCACCATCCAATCACCCTTGTCGGTCTGGGCGTTCAGGGTGATACAGCTGAAGAGGAAGGAAATGAGGTAAAGGTATTTTTTCATGACCATGAAATTATGATTATTTAGTCCCATCGCTTCACTTCATGCACCGGACTGAACAGGTACAATTGTCCGGTGACGGCATCGGTGCATTTGTAACGCTTCCGCACTTTTTCCCCCCTGCGGAAGACCCTTCCTCCCTTGATCATGAAGCGTCCGCCCAGGGGCAGTTCCTCAACGAGACAAACACCTTCGCGTTTGGGATCATACCGGCGCAGCACGCGGGTAAGGTCGTCCTCGGCACAGGTCGTGGCCGCGGGGTTGTGCAGCGATTTCGCGAGGGCCTGCTTTACATCATCGGGGAATACGCCAGCCTGCAGGAACTGCCGGAGCAACAGGGAGAATTCATGTTTCCATTCCCGGCCGTGCG
>CAIPFS010000438.1 GCA_903864375.1 uncultured Verrucomicrobiota bacterium | reverse complement strand
CGCCGGGGCTTCCACGGGAATCCTTCCGCGCCGCGCCGCTGCTCGCACAGGAGGCGTCGTACTTGGCCGCGTCGGCGAGGATTTCGAGCTTCTGCAGCAGGTCCATCGTTTCGACGGAACCGTACCTCATTTTGAGCCGCTCGAACGGAAAAAATGGTTCATTTGGCGAAGAAACGGAGGGTCACCAGGGTCCCTTCACCGTGCCTGGATTGGACGCTGAACTCGCCCCCGAGAGCTGTGGCCCGGTCCTGCATCGAGCGCAGGCCAAAGGTATGGCCACGTTGCCTCGAATCCGAGGCATCGAAGCCAATCCCGTCGTCGCGGATCCCGAGTGTCACCCCTTCCAGGTCAAAGGTCAGTGAGATAAGTATTGTGGAAGCGTCCGCGTGACGGATGGCGTTGCCCACGGCCTCGTGGGCAATGTTGAGGATGGACTCGTCGACAATGGCTGAGAGCGGCCGTGGGTGACCACCCAACGACCAATGGCATTCGAGCAGTCCGGCAACGGTGGATCGCTCCGTCAACTGCTGGAGAGCGGTCGGGAGGTCGCGTCCATCCAGGGCGAGGGGGCGAATGGCCAGGGCGGAGCGGCGTGCCTCGGCGAGTCCAAGGGCGGCGATTTTTCGAATTCCCTGAAGCTCTTCCACCGTCACGCGTTCACCCCGCGCCACGCGCACACGGAGCGCCTCCAGGTGCAGTAATGTGCCGGTAAACCCCTGCGCGAGAGTGTCATGAATTTGTCCGGCAAAACGCGCACGCTCCTGAAGCATCATGGAGGTCCGTTGCGAATCCGCCAATTCACGCAACTGCATCACCATGGCCGCCTGGTTCGTGAGCGCGAAAAGCAGTTCCCTCTGATCCGTTGAAAATGAAAGCGGATGCTTCCAGGCCAGGCAAATCACGCCGACGGGACGCTGTCCCACCAGAACAGGAATGGTGCACACGGACTCACGACCGCGCGCCAGATGCCACTCCTTGATGCCTGGCCACATCAGTGCCGCCAGCTCCGGCGAATGGTTGGTGAGGTGGATGGTGAATATTTCTTTTGATTCCAGACAGAGGCGAAAGGCTGGAGTGACATCGGCGTCAAATGCTGCTCGAAGCAACGGGGGAGCATCTGCATGGATGCCGCGTCCGTTCCCATTTTCATCCTTCCATGCAATGGTTGCCAGCGTGTTGGCGGGAGCGTCATACATAAGAAGGTGCCCCACCGAGGCATTGGATGAGGCCACGATTTCGATAAACACCTTCTCCAGCGTGTCATCAAAATCGGTGGACTGTGAGACCGCCGCGAGACTGCGGGAGACCTTGGCATTGGCCCGGGCGAGTTCCGCCGAGCGCTCCTCCGCGGCACGCCTTTTCTCATTGGTCACGGCAAGATGTCTGGCGTCTTCGCCCAACCGGGTCAGCTCAAGGGCCAGCGCGATCTGCTGGATCAGTGCCTTCAAGGACTCACGAATGTAGCCGCTGGAAGGCGCGGTCTGGAATGCCAGCCCCATGAATCCGATGGATCGACCGCCAGCCCTCAGCCTCAGATGCCAGGCAACCTGATGACCTTGTGCCCTGTGGTATTGGACAGCCTCAGGGAAGACACGGGCCACCCGCTCGTCTTGTGGATTCACGGTGATAAAGTCCCCCGCCAATGTCTTTGCGTAGACCCCCTCGCGATCCTGCATCGTGACAACCGCCATCTTTTCGCTCAAGGCGGCATGCGCCTCCGGTGACAGCTCGGGCCAGTGGGCCTTCAACCTCATCTCCGTTCCCTGACCTGTCCGGATGAAGATTCCCCCGGCGCTGGCTCCTGTGAGCCGCGAAGCCTCGGACAAGGACAGGTTGAGAAACTGGAGAATATCCCCGGAATCGACAAGATGGTCTGCGCCACGTCGCAGGAGCTCATTCGCCTTCGCCAAATCCTCCGCTCGCATTTGCGCGGACTGTTCGCGCTCGCGGGCGATGGCGATGGCCCGTTCGCGTTCAGCAATCTTACTGGTCTGCATGGCCAGGGCGATTTGTTTGGCCAACGATTCAGCCAGCGAGAAATCGGCTTCCGTGAAGGGCTTGTCTTCGCTCCGAAACAAGGTGATGGCACCGTAGGCAGAGCCATTGACCATCAACGGGACGTTTAATTCCCAGTCCCAACCCATCGAAACGCAAAACGCGTGAAACTCGGGCGAATCCTTGGCAGCGCGATGATGAAGAATGCTGGGCCGCTTTCGCTGGCTCAGTTCCACCCCGAGATGATCCCTCGGGACGATCATGCCGCCCGCCATCCGGACCATCAAGGAATAGAGGCTTGCGTCCAACCCCGGCAATTCCTCCGGTCCGTAGACCCTGTTTCCGAGCAACCAGTAGCGCAGGTAACTCGTTTCGGCTGGATGTTCAAAGTAGCCTGCGCTCGTCGCTCCAAACGCCTCGGCGACAATTTGCAGTGCGCGCGGGATGAAGGCCTGAAGGGCTTCCAGCGCGGCAAGAGCATCAACCATCTTCTGCAAGGCGAGCCCAACCCGCTCCAACTCCGCAACGCGCGCCTGCGCTGATTGCTGACGCAACCCAAGGTCCGTCGGGCGTTTCAGCGAAGCGACTTTCATGGACTGAATTCAATCGGGCTTTTCCAGGCTTCACAACGAAAACGGTAGCCCGCAACAGCCAATGCGGGACTACTGGATCACCTGCAACTTGAGGAACGCTTGGTGTGTCGCAGAAATATTCCATGCGTTTGTCAATCGCCATCTTGTATCCCAGGCGATGAAATCACCAATCCCTGCCCAATGGGAGAGGTCGGCGGTTGCGGTTTGGAGCGGATGGGTTGGCCTGCAAAGGCCGGGAGCATCTGGCTCGGGCCTTCAGCCCTTCATTCCCTCATCGAAAAGTGGACGCCGATTGTGAAGGAGAACTTTCCAGGGTCGCACCGCACCGCGTCCCGCCCTTTTCTCCCAGGCGGATTTGAGGACGAATGAGGTTGACGATGACACCGAGGCTTGGAAAGTGACCTAGTGACCCTACGCCCACACACCAGCCCCGACGCATGAGTGAGGTCACTCAAATTCTTGCCTCCATTGAGCAGGGCGACCCAAAGGCCGCCGAAGAGCTGCTGCCGCTGGTTTACGAGGAACTGAGGCGGCTGGCCGCCAACAAGATGGCCTCTCAAGCCCCTGGGCATACTCTCCAAGCCACTGCGCTGGTCCATGAAGCCTATTTGCGGCTGGTCGGTGCCTCTGATCATTCGTGGGATAGCCGCGGCCATTTCTTCGCTGCCGCGGCCGAAGCAATGCGGCATATCCTGGTGGACAGGGCCCGGAGCAAAAAACGCGCAAAACACGGTGGCGGGTTCGAATGCCTGGACATTGACGTCGTTGAGGTCGCGGCTGAAGGT
>CAIPFS010000437.1 GCA_903864375.1 uncultured Verrucomicrobiota bacterium | reverse complement strand
GGGGTCACTTTTCCTGGCTGACAGGGATGACTCTAAGACAGGGAAGCCGTGGCAAAAGACGATTGAAGCACACGGCGAGCGCTCCGTTGGATCTCCCTCCTTCGGAGGGACTTGCGTCCAGAGGAACGCGCTCCTGCAAGTCCCCATTTCGATTTTAGCAACCATCGCCGGGGCTCCAACCTGCCGATCCAACTAATTCGCCTTCGGTAATTCACCCTTTCGGTAGCTGGCCAACGTGCTCTCCAATTCGGCTTTCAATTCGGTTGGGGCCAACTGGATGGCCTTTTCCTCCGCCCGGATTGCTTCGTCCCGTTTATTGGAACGGAACAAGAGTCGGGCCTGGGTGTCGAGAATCGCCGCTCCTCCGTCCTCGGCCAGGGCAATGCCCCGGTCGGCGGCTTTGCTCCCGAGGGCGAGGTCCTCAGCCGTGGCGGCTGAATCAATCGCAATCCCCCAGGCGAATTGATTAAACGCCTGAGCCGCTTGATTGGAGGGCTTTTGGGTATCGGACTTGGGATGGATCGATTCCAGAACCTCAAAGGCCCCCTTGTAATCGCGCTGGGAAGTCAACAGGTAGACCCGCATTCCCTGGGCCTGATCCTTGTCACCCACCTTTCCCAGTTCCGAGACGGCCTCGCTCGCTGCCGCCCAGTCCTTGCTCCGAATCCCTTTGTCGAAGGCCTGTTGCAGCGCATTGATTTTTCCCTGATTGAGGAATTCCGCAGCCGACTTTTGGATGTCAAACGTCCGGTCGATGATCGAGGCGATGATGCCGTCGTTCAGGTTCATCGGATGGCCGATCCATGCCAGCACACCGTCCGGATTCACGATGAAGGCGGTTGGAATTCCGTTTTGTCCCGCCGCCAACATCCAGGTTTCGGCCATCGTTCCCTTGGGGTTCCCTTCCTTGTTATCGAAGGCGACACGATAGGTCATTTTGTCGCCCATCTTCTTGATGAACGGGGCCACCAGGGTCTCGTCGTTTTCCCAACAGTCCTGGCCGATGACGATCAGTCCCTTGTCCTTGAATTTCTGGTGGATTTCGTTGAGGTGCGGAATGGAGACACGGCATGGCCCGCACCAGGTGGCCCAGAATTCGACGATGTAGGTTTTGCCCTTCTCAAAACCGGTCACCGGCTCTCCTTGAGCCCATTTGCCGACCTGCAGAGCGGGCGGTGCCTCTCCGATTTTGACCGGGGCGGTCGCCGCATGAAGGGTACCCCAAAAGGCGGAGCATCCTACGGCCAGGGAAACCAGGAGAAGCACAGATTTTTTCATGATGTCGAATGGAGATTCTTTCCAGCAAAACCTACGACTGCCCCCTTCCCTGTTGTGTTCAATGCAGCGGCGGGGCCGTGTTTTTAAAACAACTTAAGGCGCATCGGTCCGGAAGGGCACTGTGGGCAGGCCAGCCTGGTTGTACAGATTCCCGTCCGGATTATCCGCCCAATCATATCGGACTGCGGCGGGTTGGGCGATGGACGGTGCGGACAGGACAACGGTGTCGCCTTCAACGACGGCATCGGCCCAGACAAAATGGTGGTCAGCTCCGGCAATCGCAAAGCCCTTCAGCTTCGGCCCGTCATGAACCACCAGACCGCCGTGGAGGTGATCAAAATGAACAACGGCACGGTTCCCTTTGATTTCCAGCTCGCGATAGACCGGCCCCGAATACGGGATGGATTCGTGATAGGCAACGGCCCGGGCGGCCAGCGACAGCCGTCGGCCCACTTCCTGTTTGTTTTTCGGGTGAATGTCCTGGGCGTCGCCAATATCAATCGCGAGTGCGATTCCCGCGTTTCCGGCTCGCGCAGCGCCCATCACCTGAGCCTCCCGCAATTCTGCCCACGCCGATTCACCCGGCTCCGGTTTGGCCGCCATGAAATTCGCCAGTTGAACCACAAAGAAGGGGAAGGGCCCGACCTCGAACCGGCCGCGCCAATCTTCGATCAACGTCGCCAGCAAGGTGCGATACTGCGCCGCCCGACCCGCGTTGGATTCACCCTGATACCAGATGGCCCCTTTGATGCCGAAGGGGATCAACGGAGCGATCATTCCATTGTAAAGCACCGTGACCACGTTGGGATTGTTGTCGAGTCGATCGGGGAACGGGGCTGTCTTCTTCAGGGAGGCACTCGCGGCGTACCGCCAGTCACCGGCCAAACCGATTGAAATGGCCGGGTTATCGCCACGGGTCAAATGCACATCATTGGCCTTACCGTAAATCCCACCGCCACCGCCCGTATCCAGAACCCGGACGGCAATCACGTTTCGACCGGCCTTCAAGACCGACGGCTTCACGTCATACTTCCGGTCGATATTGTATCCGTCGGTCGCTCCGACCTGCTGGCCATTGATGTAGGTGGTGTCATTATCATCGATGGGTCCCAGGTGAAGCACGGCCGCCTTGCCGTCCCAATCAGAGGGTAACTCAATCTCTTTGCGAAACCAGACCACACCGTCGTAGTCGGGAAGACCTGCCTCTTCCCAGAGCGCCGGAATCTTCATCGATTTCCATGCGCCCGTATCGAGCGTGGAAATGGACCAGCCATCTCCACGGGAACCGGGATCGTTGTCCGTCCACCATTTCTGGATTCGCTGGGCCAGGGGGACGGCGGAATTGGCTGCCGCATCCTGCTTGCGGAT
>CAIPFS010000436.1 GCA_903864375.1 uncultured Verrucomicrobiota bacterium | reverse complement strand
GGCATCCTGATGATGATCCCCCTGCGGCGTTCCTTGATTGTCCTGCAACACGGTGAGCTCAAATATCCCGAGGGAACCGCCTGCGCCGAAGTCTTGAAGAGCGGTGCCAATGCCGAGTCGCTGGCCGCTGCCGATCCGTCCCACCGTCAGGATAAATTGGCCACAAACCTGAGTGCCAAAACCATCTTTGCCGGGTTTGGCATCGGACTGGTCTACAAAACCCTCAACTCTTTGTTGCGTCTCTGGAAGGACTCGCCCGGCGTGGTGTTTGGTCCGCCGCTGAAAACCGGGTCCCTCTCCGCCGAAATTTCCCCCGAACTCCTGGGTGTCGGCTACATCATTGGACCGCAAATCGCCGGAGTCATGGCGGCAGGAGGCGTGCTCAGCTACCTGGTCCTGATTCCGCTGATTCGATTCTTTGGGGAGGGTCTCGGCGAGCCGCTTTCGCCCGCCGTCAAATTGATCCGCGAGATGGGCCCCGGTGAAATCCGGAGCAATTATATCCTGTATATCGGTGCCGGAGCGGTGGCCGCCGGCGGCATCATCAGCCTGGTTCGCTCCCTTCCAACCATCTGGCACGGATTGAAGGCGGGCCTCTCGGATCTCATGGGAGAGAATTCAAAGGAGACCGATGGCAGCCGGCGCGATGCCGCGGGAGGAACCGATCGAACGGACCGCGATCTCCCCATGCGATTTGTCCTCATCGGGGTTCTGGTATTGCTCACCGCCATCACCCTGGCACCTCCCCTGCACATGAACCTGGTGGGCGCCGGCCTGATCGTTCTCCTTGGATTTCTGTTTGTCACCGTTTCCTCCCGTCTCACCGGCGAAATCGGCTCTTCGTCCAATCCTGTTTCGGGGATGATGATTGCCACGCTACTGTTGACCTGCCTCGTTTTTCTGGCCCTCGGCTGGACCGGCAAGACCTATTACGTCACCGCCCTTTCCGTCGGGGCGATTGTCTGCATCGCCTGTTCCAATGGTGGCACGACTTCCCAGGACCTGAAAACGGGCTATCTGGTTGGAGCGACACCCCGCCTGCAACAAATTGCCATCCTGGTGGGGGCCTTCGCCTCGGCGATTGCCCTCGGCCCCACGCTTTTGGCACTGAACCGCTACGGGACCGCCTATGTCGACGCCGCCGAGGTCATGCCCAATCTGAAAATTTCGGCGTCTGAGGTGTCGCATCTTCCCCGTCGCCATCTGACCGGTCCCCAAGCACGCACCGATACCCGGGAGTTTGCCGTATGGCACCAGGATGATCCCGGAACGGGAAACTCCCGGGAGTTTCTGCTGGACGATCAGGGCAAGGCGGTCTGGTACGTGGACCCCGGTATCAACGGGACGGTCAAAAAACTGCCGGATGGCACCTTGATCAACAAGTTCGAGGCCCCCAAGGCGACGCTGGTCAGCTACATCATCAAGGGAATCCTGGACCGTCGATTACCCTGGGGACTGGTCCTTTTCGGCGTCATGCTATCTGTGACCCTGGAATTGTGCGGGGTCGGTTCGCTGGCCTTCGCGGTTGGGGTTTACCTGCCCATCGCCACCTCGCTGCCCATCTTTGTCGGAGGTGCAATTCGGTGGTGGGCAGACGGTCGCGACTTGAAGCGCCTGGAGGCGGCAGGCCTGACTCCGGAGGAAATTGCAGCGGAAGGCGACAAATCCCCTGGAGTCTTGATGGCTTCCGGATATATCGCCGGGGGAGCCATTGCCGGCATCGTGATTGCCTTTGTGCAGGGATTGTTCGAAAAAACCGATGCCGCAATCAGTAATTGGTCGAAGGCCGTCAATCCGTTCTTCGAAGGCACCGATGCCTCATCGCACGTGTATGCGGATGCCCTTTCACTGCTCCCTTATGCCGTGCTCTGTGGACTGCTAGCCCTGGCGGCACGGCGGTTGATTTTGACAGACAAGCCCGCCCGATAGTTGGAAAAAGAGATGGAATTTATAGTTGGGCAACGTTTTTCACGGGGCGATGGTGGCTGAGATGGAGGCATTCCAAGACGGAACGCCCCCTCGAAAATCGAGAAAGACCGAATCCCATGAGCTTGCGTGATGCCTATCGTCAAAAATTCGAGGCCCAACTCGAGGAGGCCACCGCCCGGTTGTCCATCTTGAAGGCCAAGGCCAAACAGGCCGCGGCCGACGGGAGAATTTTTGCAAATGATGAACTGGGCATCACCGACGAAAAGATTGCCCAGCTCAAAGCGAAGCTAAAGGAGTTGGGTGGGTCCTCTGAAAGTGCCTGGGAGGAATTGAAGGTGGGCATTGAAGGCGCCTGGTCGGAATTGTCCTCCGCCGCCCGCAAGGCAGCCGAAAAATTCAATACCGATCCTCCCTCTGCGGAATCAAAAAAGGCCACCCAGGTGGAACCCTCCTGAGGCTGTTTTTCTGAATTCCCGGACGAGCGGCGCCGGCCCAGAATCGTCCGTTGCCGCACTCCCGATGCATGATCGACGAATATAAAATCCACCCCGGCGTCACGATCGGTCACGTTCATTTGAAGGTAGCCGACCTGAACCGTTCGCTGGCGTTTTACTGCGGGATTCTCGGCTTTGAACTACGACAACGCTTTGGAAGCCAGGCCGCTTTTATTTCCGCTGGCGGTTACCATCACCACATCGGCTTGAACACCTGGGAAAGTCTCGGTGGCCAACCGCCGCCCCCCAGGACGACCGGACTATACCATCTCGCCATTCTGTTCCCCAACCGCGCCCAGTTGGCAACCTCAGTCGCCCGGGTCCTTCGTGCTGGAGTTGAATTGGAAGGTGCCACCGATCACGGCGTCAGTGAGGCGATTTATCTGCGAGATCCGGATGACAATGGGGTGGAGTTGTATCGCGATCGCCCCCAAAAAGAATGGCCGCTCACACCTGAGGGAAATCTGGCCATGTATACCCGCGCTTTGGACCTGGATGGGTTGCTGAAGGAAGCGATCACAACAGAATAGGATTGTTGTTCTCTTCACCGTTGGGCCGGTGACTCCCCGGGGGATGGGGACCCCGTCCTTGTTCGTATCGCACCGATCGATTCTTGGGAGCGGCCCTGCCGTCGGGCCAGAAGCCCGGGCAGAACGGCCATGATGGTCAGTCCGACGCAGCCCCAGGCGAACACGTCGCCGCGCTCATGATAAACGGTGAGTGGACGGGGAGTCCCGGCGGCGGCCAGGGGAACGCTGGCCAGAAGAAATCCGGGCGCATATGCCTCCGCCGGGGTTCCACCCACCTGATCCCGAAAGCGCCCCACGGAATCAATCCAGCAGGTGATGCCATTATTGGCGCATCGAACCAGAGGGACCCCATTCTCCACCGCCCGAAAGGCCGCATTGGCGCAGTGCTGCCATTGTGCACTGCTTTCCGAAAACCAGCCGTCGTTGGTCAGTTCCAATAAAAGGTCCGTGTCCGGCGCAACCTGATTCCGGGTGCCGTGGGGAAAGATGTCCTCAAAACAAATCACGGGCGAAATCATGGCAGTAACCGGCTCGTTCGTGGAATCGACCGACTGAAGAACCACTGGAAAACGACCGGGCTCGGTTCCCGCGTCAAATCCGCCGCCAATGGGCGTGAGCCATTTGAGAAATGGCAGCCAGCGGGCCAGAGGAACAAACTCGCCAAAAATCACGAGGCGTTGCTTGTGATACCGGGCCTGGTTCCGTCCATGCGCGTCAAAGTCCCAGGCGGCGTTGAACGCATGTTCCCGTCCATCCTCATCCCGGGTGGCGTCTTCGAATCCCAGAATCCAAGATGCCGGCGTATTGGTCACCAAATCGAGCATGCGATAAAACGGTGCCGGCCCATCGATTTGAAGGCACCCCTCCGGCCAGACCAGCACATCCGGGCGCAACGCCAATGCCTGGCTGGAGAGATGGAAGATTTTTTCGAAACGTGCCGACGTTTGTGATTTGTCCCACAAGATTTCCTGGGGAATGGACGGTTGGACCAGGGAAAGGCTCAGGTGCGGCTGACCGGCCTCCTGCGATCCCACGGTCATGATGCGGCGAAAGCCAAGCCCCGAGATTAAGATCAAAACCATGAGCGGCACCCGGGCCTCGGCCAGCCAGGCAAAGCGGTTTCGCGGCTGGGTACCCACCATGAGCAGCGCACTCATCACCGACAACGAACCCCAGCACACCAGAAAGCTGACCCCATAAACGCCGGTCACGCTGGCGACCTGGATCAGGGGGGCGTTGCGCCATTGGCTAATCCCCAGGAAATTCCAGGGAAAGCCGGACATCAGTCGACCTCGGACGCACTCCAGAGCCACCCAGGCGCAGGCGGTCAGGACCGCCACCCGCAGGCGCGTCAACCATCCGGTCTGGACCCACCGCTGCGCGGCTTCAAACCAGCGGCGGGAATCGACGGGGACGATATTGGGGCCGGGCAGGAATCCCTCGGCTATCCGGACCGACAGCCAGCACCAGATTCCCCAATAGAGGCCACAATAGGCCGACAACGCCAGCCACCCGGCCGCCGCGCCGGCGGGAAAGGGCATGTGCAGGAGCCAGGAAAGGGAAATCAGGAAATGCAGGAAGCCGGCCAACCATCCAGCCCGAAAGGCCAATCGAGCCGGAGCACCGAGCAGGGTCAGCCAGAGCAACCCGGGTGAAACCCACGCCAGTCCCGACCAACCGGGCAACGGGAATGCCAGGGCCAGGGCCACCGCCGAAAGAACCGCAAGGCCGTAAACAGCGGCAGAGGGCGAAGTGAGGGCCCTCTTCCAACTCTCGAATCGGTGAATCACCTCCCATGCCCTCCCGCGAACACCGGATTTTCATCGCATTCGCAAGGGGCGGAGACAGGCATCTGGACGAAGGACATCAAGCGCGGATATCGCGCCACGTCCGTCCCCGAAGGTCAAACCTCATCGCTTCAACCCTCCCCAGGTGGCCTCTTTAGGAGCCTTCCCCCTTTCCCACTATCAAATCGAGAGCTCGCGGTCCGCCGCATCCGGTGTCGCGCCACATCCAATCCCCGCTTCCCTATCGACAGCGTCACCGCCATCGTCCTGCACGTGAAAAAACCTGTGGTGATCACCGGCGGTGCCGGCTTCATCGGTTCCCATCTTGTGGAAAGAATCCTTGCCAGCGGGCAACCCGTTTGCGTGATCGACGATCTATCGACGGGCAGTCTGACCAATCTTCACGCCGTCCGGGGACACCCGGGCCTGACCCTCCGACACGGCAAGGTGTCCGCCCAACCCGACTTGACCGAATTGGTGGCCGGCGCCGATTCCGTGGTTCACCTCGCCGCCGCGGTCGGAGTGGAATTGGTGATTCATTCCCCCATCCAGACCATGGAAACCAATCTCCGGGAGACCGAGGCCATCCTCGCCGCCGCCGCTCCGGCCCGAATCCCAGTCCTCCTGGCCTCCACCTCGGAAGTCTATGGGAAAAGTCAAAAGCCCCGGTTTTCGGAATCCGACGACCTGTTGATCGGGCCGCCCCATCTCGGTCGATGGAGCTACGCCTGCTCCAAATTGATGGATGAGTTCCTGGCATTGGCCTACCAGCGCGAGCATGGACTCCCGGTCACCGTGGTCCGGTTTTTTAATACGGTCGGCCCCCGTCAAACCGGACGTCACGGCATGGTCCTTCCCCGATTCATCGCCGCCGCAAGGTCCGGCGAACCGCTGCGAGTCTATGGCGATGGTGAACAGACCCGCTGTTTTTGTCTGGTGGACGATGCCATAGAAGCCCTGATTCGCCTGCGGGCAACCCCTGCCGCCATTGGGCAGGTCATCAATGTCGGCAATGACGAGGCCATCACGGTCCTGGAACTGGCCCGTCTGGTCATTCGAATCCTCGGATCCCAGTCGACCGTGGAACTGATTCCCTACGATCAGGCCTATTCTGCCGGATTTGAAGACATGCGACACCGACGCCCGGCCCTGGATCGCCTCGAAGAACTGACCGGATTCCGTCCGCGCCGCAGGCTCGAGGAGATTATCCGGGCGACGGCTGGTATTTAGCCGGCATCATTCCCGCAGGAGATCATCCGCAAATGAACGCTGATCCCGACCGTTGAAGGGGAATCCAGCGATGAACACCTCGAAAAGCCGACATGCTTTTCTTTGAGGGCCCACGGCCCGAATCCAGCCCAGCCCAGGCCAGCGGCCAGGGTGCAGCAAAACGGTTATTTTGAGGGCTGAAGGCCCGCACCATGGTGCTGCCGGTTGATGCCACAACGGGGATTCTTTAAAAGGTGGAAAAGAAGAGGGCTGTGGGTGATCAGAGACGATCCGAACCGCCGCGGCTCACCGGGATGTTCGCCCTGCCATGGACTTGGGACTCATCACCGTCACCTATTGAATACCCGCTACATTGGTAGCGAGGCTCCTGCCGAGCCG
>CAIPFS010000435.1 GCA_903864375.1 uncultured Verrucomicrobiota bacterium | reverse complement strand
CTGAGCCTTCTGTGGTTCCTTCCTTGTCCAGGAGAAAGAAGTTGACCGCAGAGAGCACAGAGAGCTCAGAGAAGAAAGCCCGACCGGCCATCAGCCGAAGTATCCTTCCCACTGACCTGGGATCCCCAACTGCGCCAGCCGGATGAGCAGTGGGGCCCATCCCTTCCCCCTTTTGACTATCCTGGGGGCGACAGCGGCCTCGGCAGCTTCCCGCATGAGAGGCGAGTCCTTGAGTATTCCAATTCCACGCCGGTCCAATTCGCTCAGGAATGGAACGACAACCCGATCGTCGCCACGGCGAGCAAGGCCAACGATCGCTCCTTCCAAGGCGCTGAATTTGGTCCAGGAGTTGGGCCGGGCCTTCAGCCCTTGGGCTCATTGTTCGCTTTACCTGGGCCGTTGGCGCAGGCTGGGATGGATACGGGCCGTTGGCCCTAACGAGGGTTTCGATGAACGGACACATTGATCCGTGGCGGTGGGGAGGAACTCAATGGAAACCGCCGTCGCCTTCACCTTCACCTTCCTCTGTGTCGCCTGGGTCCTCAGTGGTTCCTTCCGCACCCACAATTTACGCTGGAACCTTCAGTGGTTTGAAGCCGTCGTGAGGGGCTTTACCGGTTGCCGGATCAAAATGAAGGTGATGGAACGGGCAATACAACCTCCCATTTTGGAGGTAGCCACAGCTCAGGTCCGCCCCTTCGTGGGTGCAGAAGCGCCCGACCGTCCGGCTGACTCCGCCTTCCGTCACACGGCACCAGGCAGCGTCCACCACCTCAATGAATCCATTGGTCTCCGGGCTCGCATAGGAGGCCCGAAACTCGGAAACGGTCTGAGGCGTTCCCAATTGTTGCAGCTCCTGGTGACGGGCGGGCCGCGCCTTGGGCAGCGGTTGCCACATGGCCATGGACTCCTTTTCCGTCACGATCGGCTGGGTGACACAAAACCGGTTGGTCAATACCACCCGCGTCAGATCCGTTGAATTCAGCTCCGATGAATGGACATGTTCACCGTGAAACACAAGGGTGTCACCCACATCAAGGTCAAAAGTGATGGGAAAGCCCATGCCGGAATAATCGGCCGGTTTGGTATCAGCCCCCCGCAGGAACGGTTTACCCCATTTGTCAGGATAAATGGCCAGCCCATGACCTCGTCGAACCGGGCGAAGGGCTATCCAGAAATTGAGTCCCGCCGTGGCATGTCCAAACCAGGAATCGATGTGCAGGCCCTGCGGCTTGGTGTATCCCGGTCGCTTTTCAAAGTCCGACTTTCCCGCGACATAATTGGTATGGGGCAGGAAAAACCGGATGACGGCATTGCGGTCGAAATAACCAGGGCCCTCGTACCCGATCGCCTGACGTACCAGTGTCGGCACCATCGTGCGGGTCCATCGGTTGTACTTCTCATGCGCCAGATCATTGAACCGGGCCGTCTCATCCGCCGACAGATGCCGATGCATGTGCTCCAAACCGACCCCTTCAATAAACCGGGCCCGATCCCGCCCCACGATTTTTCGGAGGCACTTCTGCAGAATATCGCATCCCTCTGTCCATAGATTCACCGCCTGGAGCCCATTCCTGATTATCAGAATGTCACCCTGATTGAGAGCCTCGACGGCATTAGATATTCTTTCACCGGCAAATAAACGTTCACCCGGAACGGTCCATATCCGGATGGAACAGGATTCATTGTGCATAAATGCAGCTACTGTTTTAGTGGAACGGTTCTAATTGTTATCCTTATTTCAAACCATCACAAGGCATTTCGTGGTTCAGACACATCCGCCAGACCCGTGGATCCCGTTGGGCTCGGTTGTCGTTTTGCCGGCGCCCGGGTTGCTCTTCCAGGCCACGATGGTTTCCGCCCCGATTCCCTCGACGGACAGGGAGTTTCAGCGTTCACTCCAACCGTCGCCTGTGGCCCATGCGAGACATGGAAAACCCAGGCTCCTTCCCTCGAGACCCTTTCCACGAACGCCTATGCCACCGACGACAACCTATCCGGGTGCCTATATCCAGGAGATCCCGGGCGGCATGCGGGCTATCACCGGTGTTGCAACGTCGATCACCGCATTCATCGGACGAGCCCTTCGGGGACCCGTCAACACTCCGACCAAGATCCAAAGTTTTTCCGAGTTCGAAGTCATTTTTGGAGGTCTGTGGGTCATCAGTGCTCTGGGCTATTCAATTCAGCAGTTCTTTCTCAATGGAGGCACCGACGCCTTGATTGTGCGGGTCCTGAATGACGTCGATCCTGTGGTCGCAAGCAGGTCCCGGCTGGCTCCTCTCATG
Source organism: uncultured Verrucomicrobiota bacterium (assembly GCA_903864375.1). Lineage (GTDB taxonomy): Bacteria > Verrucomicrobiota > Verrucomicrobiia > Limisphaerales > UBA9464 > CAILNN01. Next base: position 901 of record CAIPFS010000435.1, on the reverse strand, counting down.
GGTGGCGGGACACCTCTCATTCTTGAAGCGGCCTCAGAAGGCTCCTGGGGGGACCATCTGCGGGCGCGGGTGGAGCGGGTCACCCGGACTCTGGATCCTGCAGGCACGGCCCAAAATCTGTTCAACCTCCATGTCAAGGACACGGAACTCCAACGGGAGGAGGTCATCGAAAATGTCTCCCCGGACCCTGACCACCCGAGATTTGTGACGCGGGTTCTGGAGGCCGAATCGCGATGTGTCCGCGTCCATGGGGAACCACCCAGCCAGGCCCCGAACGTCAACGCCGCACCCAACCTGGATCTCGATCCGTTTGACGACCGACAACCGGAGGGTGTTTATGTCAAAGTCTCCATTCCAGGCAACGACGGCCAGGCGATCGGGGACGCCCACATCGTCGGTTCCGAAGAGGCGAAAACCGGTATCTATGCCCTCGAGGGGACCGATATGTTCAACCTGCTGGTGATTCCACCTCCGGAGCGGGATAGGGATGTGGCTCGGGCCACCTACGAACAGGCACGCATCTACTGCTCGAGACGGAGAGCGATGCTGATCGCTGATTCACCTTACACGACGGTGGCGGGTGTCGTTTCCGAAGAAACAGCCGGCCAGGGAACCGTTGCGACCCGGAATAGGGATGTGGCTGTGTTTTTTCCCCGAATCCAGGTGCCGGACCCCCTTCAGGAAAACGAGCTGAAGTCTTTTGGTCCGTCAGGAGCCGTGGCCGGCGTTTTTGCCCGAACGGATACCAGGCGCGGCGTATGGAAGGCTCCATCGGGTCGCGACGCCGGACTAACGGGGGTCCAGGACTTGAGCGTCCACCTGAGCGACAGCGAGAACAGTTCCTTGAATTCGCTGGGGATCAATTGTCTGCGGACCTTCCCGGGGTTGGGCCCGACGGTCT
>CAIPFS010000434.1 GCA_903864375.1 uncultured Verrucomicrobiota bacterium | reverse complement strand
TCCGATCAGTTGCCCAAGATGGCGGCCTGCATGGACAAAGTGTGCCTGGTACGCTCAGGCACCCATGAAAATGATCATCACGAGACGGCCACCAACTGGGTATTGAGCGGTCGATTTGGTTCTGCCTTCGGTGACTATCCTTCCATGGGCTCGGTGGTTGCCCATGAAACCGGCTTCGTGGGCAAAGTGCCACCGTATGTGGCCGTACCGAAAAATCCGTCATTCACCTGGGAATTGGGTAAAAGCGCCTGGTTGGGCGGTCGCTGCGAATCGTTCAAGGCCGGCAACCCCAACGACAAAGCCTGGCGTGTTCGCGATCTCAGTTGCGACGCCACGATGAAGCCGCTGGAACTGGAGCGGCGCCATTCGATGTTGCAAGCGGTCGATACCCTGGCCAGCCACATTCATGGCAACGACCAGTTGGCGACGTATGACGAGTTTGCCAGCAAGGCCGCTGAAATGGTGCTCTCTCCCGAGGCTCAACAGGCGTTTGCCATCGATCGTGAGGCAGATGCTTTGCGAGATCGCTATGGTCGTTCGGAATTCGGGCAAAGCTGCCTGCTGGGCCGCCGCTTGATTGAATCCGGGGTCCGTTTTGTCACCGTCAATTACGGTGGGTGGGACCACCATGCCAAAATCTACGAGTCATTGGGGAAAAAGCTGCCGGAACTTGATTCGGGCCTGAGTACCTTGGTGACCGACCTGAGCGAACGTGGCCTGCTTCAGGACACGCTTCTCGTGGTCATGGGAGAATTTGGCCGGACTCCCAAGGTGAACAAGGATGCCGGACGCGACCACTGGGGGCGCGCGGGCTCTCTCCTCTTTGCCGGGGCCGGAGTGTCACCTGGAAAAGTAGTGGGAGCGACGGATAAAGATGGAGCCTTTGTCACCGATCGACCGGTTCGACCCGCCGATGTGTGTTACACGGTCTATGAATCATTGGGGATTGATCCCCGAAAGGTCCTGCGAACACCCGAGGGGCGTCCGGTGGAAATCCTCGATCAAGGCGGTTCGATTTCTGAACTTTTTGGCTGATGTCCAAGGCATACGGATTTCGGAAAAGGGCCTGGGCTCCCCGAGCGACCGTCCTCTTCATCGCGGTTGCGAGTTGGATGGGATGGGCGGTGCCGTCCCTGGTGGGAGATGAACCGAAGAAGTCGGACCCGGCACCGTCCCCACCCCAAATCGTCATGGCCCGACCTTTTGGCGTTGTGTTTGGAAGTAATACGGTCCTCACGCTCCGGGGATACCATCTGACCAACGCCGTTTCCGCGCGGGTGGTCGGCCTCCCGGAACCGGTGACAGCGATACTCAAAGGAGCTAATGAAGCTCCCAAAATCGATGGGCGTGATAACAATCAAATCGGCGATCAGGAACTCAAGTTGGAACTCATGCTGCCCTCGGAATCGCCCGTCGGTACCAATTTGAATTTGGTGGTGGTGAATTCCGCCGGAGAGTCGGCACCGTACGCGTTGGTGGCTCTCAAAGAATGTGATGATGCGAAGGAATCCAATCGGGCCTTCCGTGAAGCACAGACCTTGTCACTGGGCCAGTGGGTTCGTGGTGTCCTGCCGGACGGCTCCGCCGTCCACGTCTATCGTATTCGCTTCGAAGCGGCCCACGGCTACGCCGCCGAAATCCTTGCCGCCCGTCTCGGTTCAACTCTGGATGCCGCACTTGCGCTTTACGATGTCAAGGGAACCGTCCTGGCACAGAATGACGATACCTTTGGGCGCGATCCGGCCTTGACGTTCCATCCCCTAGTTTCCGGTGATTACTTCCTGGTCGTTACGACGGTCAATGAGCGATCGTCCAAGGTTGACGACTACCTTCTGCGAGTCGACCACAAGCCATAGAAAAGCGTCTCATGATGTTCGGGATTCGATGTCAGTTTTGGTCTTGTAGTCTATGGTGGACGATTCTCTCGATGTCTCCATGCCTCATTCGTGCGGACGCCAAACCAGTTTCGTTTCAGAGTGAGGTTGTACCCCTTCTTCAAAAGTCTTGTTGGGGCTGCCATCGACCAGGGAAGGAAAAAGGAGGGATCGATCTGACCAGCTTCTCTGCATTGGTCAAAGGTGGAAAGCACGGGCCGGGATTGCAAGTGGGACACCCTGATCAGAGCCGCTTGATGGAGGAAATCAGCGGTCCCGAACCATCAATGCCGAAAGAAGGAGAGCGTTTCTCTGCGCAAGAGGTGGCGCTGATCCAACGCTGGATAAAGGAAGGGGCTCTGGATGATACGTCAGTCTCGATCGGGAGAGCCCGTTCAATGCCTGTCTACAAGGCAGCTCCCATCATCCCGTCCATCGCCTTTTCGCCTGTGGGTCCCTGGCTCGCGGTTGCTGGACGGGGGGAGGTCTTACTCTTCAACGCAACCAACTTCCTGCCGACGGCTCGATTGGTAGGCGAGGCCGGACGTATTGAATCGATTCGATTTTCCCCGGATGGACGGAGATTGGCGGTTGCTGGTGGCCAACCTGGGCAATGGGGTGAAATTCAAATTTGGGATGTTGCCGCCGGTTCGCAGCTCCACGCTTATCGCTCCACGTTTGACTCCGTCTACGGTGCCGACTGGTCTTCCGACCAGACCCGAATAGCGTTTGGTGCCTCCGATCGAACTTCCCGGGTGATCGAAGTCGAAACCGGACACGAGGTTTTAAAATTTGACCAGCATACGGATTGGGTTTTTGGCGCAGCGTTTCTCCGTGATGGACAGCGCCTTGTGAGTGGGAGTCGTGATAAGTCCCTCAAAATGATCGATATTTCCTCTGGGAAACTGTTGGAGACCATCAATCGAGAATCCGAAACCATTCGTTGCCTCGTGCGTCATCCCTTCGAGGATTGGGTGTTGATTGGCACAGATGTTCGCCCGCGTCTTTATAAGGCAGAGGTCAAAAAGGAGCACTCGGACCCCAACGATGACTCCAATCAATTGCGGGAGTTTGAGCATTTTGACGGCGGAATCAACGCCCTGGCATTTTCTCCCGACGGCAAGTGCATGGCGTCCAGTGGAAGTCCTGCGGGCGAGGTGCGGGTTTATGACGCCGTCAGCACCTCGCGAAAAGCCACACTTCGCGGCCACCGGGGAGTGGTCTTTTCCCTGGCCTTTTCGCCCGATGGATCGCAGCTGGCGACGGCCGGATTTGAGGGAATCGTGAGGGTTTTTGATTGGGCGGGGGAACGGTTGGTCACCAACTTTGTCCCGGTCGAGATATCGGCGGTGGATTCAATGGCGCAAGCCCGGAAAGCTCATGAGCCATAAGCGTCAGACCCGCAGAAAGATCTTCCGCTGATACAGAAATCGCATGAACCAAAATCCGAACCCAAGGCTGGTGAGGGCCAGCACGAGTTCAGCGTAGTCGCCGACCGCGGCGGCGACTGGGCCGCCAACGAACAATTTAGCCAGAGCTTCAAAGTCGATGAACCGGCCACCGAAATAAATGGTGATCGGGTTGACACCGATCCACACAAAGGGCATGGCCCATTTCCTCAACTTCCAGACATCGATGATCTGATAGAATGCGGCCAGCAGGAGGCAACTGTACCCGCCGGCGACCAGGACAAAGGACGATGTCCAAATCTTCTTGATGACCGGAAAGTTCAAATGCCAGGTCCAGCCCACCGCCAGGCAGGCGAGGCCTCCGACTATCAGGCGGACGACTTTTTGGCGGTCGGACAGGTTGCGATTCTTGAGCAGCAGGCCCGCGAAGACACCCAGGAGACAACTCGCGATGGCGGGCAGGGTGCTGAGAATGCCTTCGGGATCGTGATCCCCGTCATATCGGTGGAGGGGAAGGTATTGTTGATCGATGTAATTCGCGAAGTTGGCGCCTTCTGCAAAATTCCCGGCACCGTGTCCCGGAACCGGAATGAACGACAGCATGGCCCAGTAGCCAACCAGGAGTGCGACAAAGACTGCGACCAGGGCGCGCGGCTTCAGGTAACAAAAGAGCAGGCTTGAAAACAGATAGCACAAGGCGATGCGCTGGAGGACTCCCAGCAGGCGTATATTTTGGAATGTCGTCGAGAACCCGCCATAACAGAGAATGCCGAGGAAAAACAGAATCGCCGACCGCTGGAGGACTCGAAGGACGGTCGCAGTCCGGCCTGATTGCCGGAGCATCTTCTCCACCGAGAAGACCAGCGACACCCCGGCAATGAAAACAAACAAGGGGAAGATCAGGTCCTCAAAATGGAAACCCTCCCATGCCTTGTGGTGAAGTTGTTCGGCAATGATGCCAATCACTCCGCCACTGGAAATCTTATGAAGTCCCCTGACTAATTCCTCGGCGCCGACGATCCAAAACATGTCAAACCCGCGCAGGGCATCAAGGGAAATGAGCCGTTGTGAGGTCGGCT
>CAIPFS010000433.1 GCA_903864375.1 uncultured Verrucomicrobiota bacterium | reverse complement strand
GATCTAGGTCCAATCTTCCTGTAAAGGCTTGAGGGTCCTTCATTCAAGTTAAACTCAGAGGGGCTTTGAGGCGGATTTTCACCTCAAAGCCCTTTGTCGGCATGACTCAATCGAGCCCATCGGTGATGACCCGCCGAATGGCTTCGGCTCCGTTCAATCGCAATTGCACCGTACCAGCAGGTCCCTCCGGTTCCCGGAGGTTGATTCGAATCAAGGTCGCTCCGAATTTCTCTGCCACCTCTTCTGAATGCAGACGGACCGTCGGGACTGCAGTTCCAGCCCCGATCTCCATCACAGTCAACCGGGCCTGGTGTTTCTTGAGACCCCGCAACCATTCGAGGAGGCGAAGTTCCTGCGGCCGGGTCCGGCCTGGATTCCAGGTCCAATCGTCAAACATCATCACGTTGGGACGAGCCAGACCGCCACAGTTCGGACAGGTCGGCAATGGATTCATCGCCTTGAACCGTTCTTCCTCGACGTTGACCTGTTCATGGGCGGCATCCCAAATGTCCTCGCTGCACGGGACACGACATTGGAAATGATGAATGGACCCGTGGCACTCAACGATTCGGTCCGGGGAAAACCCTGTCCTCTGAAAATGTCCGTCGACGTTGGAAGTGAAGACGAAATAGCCATGGGGTTTGAGATCGGCTACTCGCAGCAATTGCCGGAAGCCCGCGTGCGGAGGTGTCGCGCGGTATAGGTTCAGGCGGTGGCCGTAAAACGCCCACGCCAGTTCCGGTGCCTTCTCAAACCATTCCGGATTCGCAATCTCATCGAACCGCAGGCCCAACCGGGCAATCGCAGGGTAGGCTTTCCAAAAGCCCTCCGTCCCCCGGAAATCCGGTAACCCGGAATCCACTCCCATCCCCGCACCCGCCGTGATCAGCGACGCCTCCGCATACCGAACGGCAACGGTGGCCCGCTCAATTTCAGCTTCTGTGGTGATGTCCCCTTCCCTCATGCAAAAGGCTAACCTCAACGGGCAAGCATCCACCAGAACGGTTTTTTATCGAAGGGTCATGCCGCTGATGAACTGTTCCCAGCTTCAGCGTACGAACCAACCTTGAATGGCTTCCGACCCGAGTCCCGTCTCGAAGCCAGAACTGCCGGACGAATGGGCGAGGTCGTGTGCCGACGAAGGCGGTCGAAATCGATTTAGGGACTTACAGAAACGCGTTCCTCAGAACGTAAGTCCCTCCAAAGGAGGGACATCCAACGGAGGGACGCGCTCCTGAAAGTCCCCAATCATTGCGGGGATCATTACCTCTGCCGACTTAAATGCACCTCGGTAGCGAGGCGGCCGTTCCACCGTCTTTCCAGTCGGTAGGGTTGCCCGCCGAAGGCAGGCACTCAATCCCTCAGGACATGACAATTGTATCCGCCCGGATTCTTCACCAGATACTTTTGATGATAGCTCTCCGCCGAATAAAACGTCGACGCCTTGGCGATTTCTGTCGTGATGGGGCGGTTGAATTTTTTCGCCGTCTCCAACCGTTCCTTTACCTTCTCAGCGGTGGCTCGTTGTTCCTCACTGTTGTAAAAGATCGCGGAACGATACTGGGTTCCCACGTCGTTATGCTGACGGTTCCGGGTGGTGGGATCGTGCATGCGGAAAAAATAGCCCAACAAGCCTTCGTAAGTCAGTTTTGAGGGATCAAACTCCACAAGAATGGCTTCCGCATGCCCGGTGGTGCCGGTGCAGACTTGCTCATAGGTGGGATGGTCCGTGGTGCCCCCCGAATAGCCAACGGTCGTTTTGGTGACTCCCGGGACTTTTCGGAGAATTTCCTCCATCCCCCAGAAACAGCCTCCCGCCAGGATGGCCGTTTCCGTTCCGGAGGCGGTGGCGAGACCTGCGGCGACAAAGGGCGCCAGGTACGGTCCGTATCCGGCGGATGCCATTTCGGCGACCGGGATGAACTTCAACGAGGCCGAATTGATGCAGTAACGCATGCCACCCTTGTCCTGGGGACCGTCGTCAAACAGATGGCCCAGGTGGGAATCCGCCACCTTTGACCGCACCTCAGTTCGGACCGTTCCGAAGCTCGTATCCTGTTTCTCGGCAATACCCGCCGGCACGATGGGTTTGGTGAAACTGGGCCAACCCGTTCCCGAATCAAATTTGTCGAGCGAACTGAACAGGGGCTCTCCAGAAACCACATCGACATAAATGCCCGGCCGATGATTGTCCCAATAGGCATTCTTGAACGGCGGTTCGGTTCCGCACTGTTGGGTCACCGCAAACTGGGACGGCGTCAACTTCTTCCGAATCTCGTCCGTTTCGGGCTTTTTGTACTGATTCATGGATTCTGGTTTTAAATTTGCGGGCTCCGTTGCGGTGGTTCGGGATGGCCATAGGGCAATCACTCCATAGCAAAAGAAAATCGCCGCCAGGATACCGCTTGCCTTCGATGATTTCATAGTCGAGTTCTGAGAATATCGGCTGGATTCCGTTCAACCGAAACAGAATGCAGATGAAGTTCCCTCTTCAAGAGTCGATTCCCGAGCATAACCCTTACGTAAAATCTCCACTTTACCGTGTGAAATAGCGGCTCGCGTCAGTCCAGGAAAACCTCGCCGACAGTCGAAGTTTGGCAACGGTTCAATTCATGGTGTGCTTTTTGGTCCACGACTTCATCCTCTCACCGCCCGCTGGTGGCGATCGGCAACCGCCTCCCAGTCAATCACATTGTAAAATGCAGTGATATAATCGGCCCTGCGATTTTGATACTTGAGGTAATAGGCGTGCTCCCAGACGTCCAGCGCCAGCAGTGGTGTCCGCCCGGAGGAAAGTGGGGTGTCCTGGTTCGGAGTGGATTCAATCGCAAGCGCATGCTCTGCATTGAGCGTCAGCCAGGCCCATCCGCTCCCAAATTGCTTCAAGGCGGCGGCGGTGAACTTTTCCTGGAACGACGGGAAGCTTCCGAAGGCCTTGTCGATGGCGGCAGCCAGCTCGGTGGTCGGCTTGCCGCCCCCGTTTTTCTTGAGCAACTTCCAGAACAGAGAGTGATTGGCATGGCCGCCCCCTTGGTTTCGAACCGCCGTTCGGATGGATTCGGGGATAGCCGACAGATTCGCCACCAATTGCTCCACCGTCTTGCCCGAAAGGCTCGCTTCACCGGCCACGGCTTTGTTCAGGTTGGTCACGTAGGCGGCATGGTGTTTGTCGTGATGAATCTGCATGGTCTGGGCATCGATGTGGGGCTCCAGCGCATCGAAAGCGTAGTCCAAGGGTGGAAGGGTATACGGGGCGCTCCCTTCGGCCGCCTGACCGGAAGAGAGCATGAGGGACGGGGCCGCGACGGACAACCCGGACAGCAGTGCGACATTCTTGATGGCTTGACGACGATTCATGGAATTATGGAGTTGGATGATTTCGTTTAAGTTGAAATTGGCTGGCGCCGGCACGAGCGGCAATCAGGTCATTTCTGGACCCATTCAAGGGCACTTTCATTGGCTGCAGGGGCGTCAGAACGTTCAAACGCGGGAATCGCCATTTCCTTCAGTGGGCTGAAAATCGCGGGCGGTTGCACGATTGGAATCTACCCGATGCCGGCTCAATCGGCACGCAGGCGGAAATAGGTTCCGGTTGTTCCGAGAGTCACCGAATTGGTGTGCACATGGTCGTCTCCCACAACGACCTGTCCGACAGCAGACCACTGAGCCGTTGTGCCCAGAAGCGGTGACGCTTCCAGGGTGTAATTGGTCGCCGGCCCAATCCCGGAGTCGGGGATGTTGGACGGTGCGGCAAACACAATGTCCGCGCCTGCTGGAGTCTTCTGTATCCGGGCGATGGTCAAATCGGCTTGAAAGTAGAGGTCAAACGGAGCCGAAGGGGCCTGCACCGGTCCGCCACCCGGGCCATTGGTCGACAGGTCCACAAAACGCCAGGTGGTCACGTAGAAGCCGGGCTGGTCCACACTGTAAATTCGCCCGTGCAAGTGACCATAGGGGTCGGAGGTGGGTGAGGACGGAGACTGGGTCACCTGAATCAGGTTCGTCCCGCTCGTCAGTGGAATCGGTACCATCCAGGTCAGGTTCGTGCTGTCCACATCATCCTGGACGGTCTCCCAGAATCCCAGATGAGCTCCAGCCGGCCCCTGTACCCGAAGGAGTTGGGCGGCAACCTGAGTTCCCAGACCGGCCGCTCCGGGTTCAGGACCGCCATAGTCCGGTGTGGCCGGCTGGGCTGCAAAGACCAGGTCATTCATGTGGAAATAGCCCTCATAAGGTGAACCGGGATCCCCGGCCTCAAGATTGAAGGCGAACCCGTACTCTCCGCCGTAATCGGCAGCATTCAGAAATGCCAGGGGAGCCCCGGGCGTCGGGGAGAGAACACCGGCCTCAAGGTGATCATGCGCCTGGAGAGCGGGTGCGGTAACAGAAGCCAGCAAGAGCGCCAGCATCGTCGGTGTCGTCTTCAAGTTGGATGGAACAGTTTTCATACAGATTTCGAAGTCTTTTGTTTTCTGAAATCCGACTCCTGGAGCCGGAAAATTGGCGAGGGATGAACTCAATGAGGTTCGAGAACGGAAAGGGACGCTTGGACAAGGGTTGAATGGGATTCAACGGACTCGGTGGGGAGCTCGGTGGGAAATGAATCCACCGAACCTGGAATGTCTCGCCTCGAGGATCGTGGCTCAATCGCCACGGAAAACCCGGAAGGAGAGGGAAAGAATGGGTGCTCCGTTGCCGCAGAGCAGCAGCAAGGAATCAACCCGACTTAACCCAGG
>CAIPFS010000432.1 GCA_903864375.1 uncultured Verrucomicrobiota bacterium | reverse complement strand
TTCGTTCGTCTCCCGGGCAACCAGTGATCGGGGCCTGGACCACGGCAAGCCTGATTCAAAATGGGCAGACGAACCAAGTCTCCCGTCTCAGCAATCCCCTGGTGAATGAAGTAGTGATTGGCCTCGCCGACAAGGACAAGTTCAACAGCAGTGAACCGAAGGATGATCTCGCCAACTTTGTCGACTACATCACGCATCCGACACTCCCCGCGATTCTCGAATTGCTGTACGGAGGTGCCGGTGCCATCGCTCCGAAGGTGTTTCCCCGGACCGACCTGGTGGCTGCCTTCGCCACCGGTGTTACCGGGTTGAATGCCAACGGTTCAGCGGGCGAAATGCTCCGTCTGAATCTGGATATCGCCGCCACTCCCCGTGAGCAACAGAATAACCTGGGCGTGATTGCCGGATTCTCCAAAGGCGTACTCGATGCTTCCAAAGCGGACCTGGCTGGATTCCCCAATGGTCGCCGACCTGGCGACGACGTGGTGGATATCGCCCTGCGGGTGGTCATGGGTAAATTGCTGACCCCGGACGTTGCACCGGCCGGCGACGCTCCTTTTACCGATGGGGCCTTGATTAATGCCTCCTTCTTTCCGGCGAAGTTTCCCTATTTGAACCCGCCGCTGAAAGGATCGCCCAATGATCCCACCATCACCATCACTCCCAAGGTTTCGGGAAGTCCGGTGGGGCCATTCAAGGCGGTTCCAGGAACGTTTGATCCGGCCACACGCACGTTGACCGTGACGAAGCCCCCGGGCTCGGCGGGGTATTTGGGAGTTCAATCCGACTCAACCGTCCATTTGGACTCGGTTCAGGTGAGTGGTGATGCTCTCAGTGCCAGGGTGAAGTAAGGGGGAAGCCCGGGTGCCGGGACAAAATTCCGGGCATCCGGGCTCATCTCCATCGCCAGACCGGTTCCATCATGAATCAATCCAGACATCCGGGAAACTGCGTTCCGGGCCTTTGGCTGCTGTTTTCAGCGTTGGTCGTCATCCCGGTCGCGGCGGCCCCAGCCATTCCATTCACGCCGCAGGACGATTCTGAGATCATCGAGCACCTGAGTCGCGGCCCGAGGACTCCTGCGGAAAATCAATGGCGACGGCGATTGGCCCTGGAAGCCTCCCCACCTGCCGACGCCCCATCCGCCCTTCAAATTGCGAATGGACTGATTCACGAAGCCCGTTCGGCAGGAGACCCGCGCTTTCTGGGACAGGCAGAGGCGGTGCTCCAGCCGTGGTGGGAGGAACCCCATTCCCCGGCGGAAGTACTGGTGCTGAAGGCGACCATCCAGCAGGGACGTCATGAGTTTGGCCCGGCGCTCCTCACGCTCAACAGCGCTCTGCGGCGTGATCCCCGGTCCATCAGCGCCTGGTTGACCAAGGCGACCATCCACTCGGTGCGCGGTGAGTTTGTTGAGGCGAGACGGGCCTGCCTGGCTCTTTCCCGCGTGGCGGATCCGATGACGGCGCTGGTCGCAGCCGCTTCAGTCACCGGCATCAACGGGAGTCCCTCGGCGGCACTGGATGCGATTGAGACTCAACTGAGCCAATCACGTCAGAACAAGGATGTTGAGTTCCTCGTCTGGGCGGAAACGATTGCGGCGGAAATGGCTGACCGCGCCGGAAGGGACGAGGTGGCCACCCGGCACTTTACGCATGCCCTTTGTCTGGCTCCGTCCGATCCTTATGTCCTTTCGACGTGGGCGGATTTCCAACTTTTCCGGGGGAACACGCAGGAGGTTGTCGAACGTCTTCAACCCTGGACCCGATCGGACGCAGTGCTTTTGCGCTATGCCGAGGCTTTGAGCCGATCGACCGGCGCAGACGGGCTGGCGGAGCGTGCCCGTGCGATCTCTGAATTGGAGGATCGCATCGAGGCCATGCGACGGCGCGGTAGTCGTGTCCATCTGAGGGAGGAGGCCCGTTATGAACTTCATTTGCGTCAGAGCGCAGCAAAAGCCTTGTCCCTCGCCACGGCCAATTGGGAAGTCCAACGGGAGCCAGTCGACTGGCGCCTCTGGATTGAAAGCGCCCGGGCGGCCGGCGACCACAACTCCGAGATGGCGGCCCTGAACTGGGCGTCGACGAACCGCTATGAGGATCCCCGTTGGGGCACGATGCCACCGCAACAGGTGTCCCTCGCTTCCCCGAGTTTACCCCCGACCCCTTTGCCATGAATCGAAGACGTTCATTATTTCTTCGCCGGGGATCCCTTTGGGTTGGGATGTTTCTCACGGGGGCGATGGTCCTGGGGATGGTTGCTGCATCGGCCCATGCCGCGAGCGATGGCTTTCTGTCGCTGACCTCCACCCAGGGTCGGATCGATGTCCGCCTCGATCTCTCCGTCCGGGATTTGGACCTCATTCTCCCGGTGGATGCTGACGGCAATGGCGACATCAAATGGGGCGAACTCCGAAACGCGGAGAGGGCATTGAAAGGGTACGTTGACCGTCGGCTTCATTTTGGTGCAAATGGGAGAGGCACCGGGGTGAAATGGCAGCCATTAAAAGTCGCACGCCACCCGGATGGCCCTTATGCCGTCTTGATTGGACAAATCATTGCCGATGAAACGCTCGAGAGTTTATCCGTCGACTACGACCTCTTGTTCCATGCGGACCGGGACCATCGCGGTCTGGTGAGTTTGCAGGGTGATGGGGCCATCCCGACGGAAGCTGTGGTCTTAAGTCCGTTGGAGCCCCATCTGGACTGGCAGCCACGGTCTGCGCGGTCCACCGGGGGATGGACCCGGATGGTGATCGAGGGGGTGCACCATATCTGGACGGGTTACGATCACCTCTTGTTCCTGCTGGCCCTGCTGTTGCCGAGCGTGGCAGGAAGAAATGCGGCGGGCGGCTGGAGTTGGGCCTCCAATTTTCGGGAAGTGACCGGGCGGGTGGTCCGAGTTGTGACCGCCTTTACCGTTGCCCACTCACTGACCCTGGCGTTGGCTGCATTCGGCTGGGCCCGACTCCCATCGCGCGGGGTGGAGTCGGTCATCGCCTTGAGTGTGGCCGCCGCGGCATTCAACAATGTCCGTCCGTTTTTTCGGCATCAGGCGGTGATGATGGCCTTTGGCTTCGGCTTGATTCATGGCTTCGGCTTCGCCAGTGCGCTTTCTGAATTGAATCTATCGGGCGG
>CAIPFS010000431.1 GCA_903864375.1 uncultured Verrucomicrobiota bacterium | reverse complement strand
TCCTTCAGGACTCTCCCCTCTTCGGGTTGAGGGATTTGAGGGTGGAGGCGGTGGCTCTCCCCATTCAAGCCCGCGCCGGTTAGCTTGTCTTCGGACCAACCCAGCGAACGCGCTCAACCATTTTTTCGATGCCTAGGGTGCGAGGGAGGGCACCTGTCGGAGACACCATCCGCAATTTCCTGTAGACCCCAGTGTCTTACGCAGATTGGGGAATCATGCCGGTCTGGCGGGCATAGGCGAAAATCCCGCCGGCATCGACCACCGGACGAACCTCCCCCAATGGTTTCAGGTCGTAGACCTTGCCAGAAGCGACATGGGTAATGGTGTTCTGGTCGATATCGACGGTTGCCAAATCACCGGTTGAAAAAATATCGCAAAGACGATTGACGCACTCGACGGGATAGACCTCGCCGGTTGCAACGCAATTCCGGAAAAATATCCTCGCAAATCCCTCTGCCACAACGCATTGGGTTAGAGCCGCTCCAAGAGCAATGGGTGCATGCTCCCGGGAGCTTCCGCATCCAAAATTACGCCCAGCCAGAAGGATGGGAAACTCTGTGTCCATCGCTCCGTCGGCGATAAAGCGGACTGGATAAAGGGAGTCCGGCAGGCCATACATCGCGTAACTTCCCAATTTCTCGTATTCCTCTTCGATGGTGGGAACGAGGTTCAAGAATTGGGCGGGAATGATCTGGTCCGTATCAATGTTATCGCGAACGACATACACACGACCGGTATACTTGCTGTCCATAACTTCCGGATAACTTCGCCGACAGCGAGCCATTGGACAACTGGATTTCAGCGTCCGAAGCATCTCCTTCCGGAAATCATCCCCATAATTGTCGATCCAACGATCGAAATTGGATGGCCTCCAGAACGTCCTCATGAACGACCGAATCGCGGCCCGCCAAATCGGCCAGGGTCCGCGAAACCTTCAAGATCCGGTCGTAAGCCCGGGCAGAAAGATTGTATTCCGTCATGGCATTCTTGAGGAGCTGAGCGGTCATTTCGTCCAGTTGCACAAACTGTTTGAGTTCGCGGCTTCCCATGCGGGCATTGCAATTGATTTTTCGACCAGCAAATCGCTCCACCTGACGCGTCCGTGCCTCGACTACACGTGCCCGAATTACGGCGCTGGATTCACCCGGGGATGCCTTGCCCAAATCCGCAAATTTTACGGCCGGGACTTCGACATGAAGGTCAATGCGATCCAGAAGTGGCCCGGAAATTCTACCCAGGTACGATTGGATCTCCCGCGGACTCGATCGCGACTCATGCGGCATCTTGCCGTCTGGAGTGGGATTCATCGCGGCTAAAAGCATAAACTGGGCGGGAAAGGTCATCGATCCCGCCGCCCTGGAAATGGTGACCCTGCCCTCCTCAAGAGGTTGCCGCATGGTCTCCAACACACTTCGTTTGAACTCGGGCAATTCATCAAGAAAGAGAACCCCATGATGAGCCAGCGAGATCTCTCCCGGCGTTGGATTGGCGTTCCCCCCCAGCAACCCGGCATCACTTGCGGTATGATGAGGAGATCGGAAGGGTCGGGTGCGGACCAACGCCTGACCGGGTTCCAACAGGCCGCAAATGCTGTGAATCTTGGTTGTTTCCAGCGCCTCTTCCAGCGTCAGAGGAGGAAGAATCGTCGGTAAACGCTTTGCCAGCATGCTCTTCCCTGTCCCTGGCGGGCCAATTAGGAGGGTATTGTGGCCACCGGCGGCCGCAATCTCGAGTGCTCGTTTGACGGATTCCTGTCCTTTGACCTCCGCCATATCCACGTCGTCACCGGCACTCTCGGAAAAAAGGGCCGCTGTATTGACCCGGGTCGGTTTAAGATCCATTGCCCCCTCCAGAAAGAGTGCAGCCTCCCTCAGATTCTGGACGGGGATCACCTCAAGGCCCTCCACAACGGCTGCCTCCGGGGCGTTATCCTTGGGAACCAAAACGCCTTTCCGTCCCTCGGCGCGAGCTCGAATTGCGACCGTCAAAGCCCCCTTAATCGGACGGACTGCACCCGTCAGGGCCAGTTCACCCACGATGATATACTGGTTCAACAACTGCGGTTCGATCTGTTCGCTGGCGGCCAGGATACCCAGTGCAATGGGCAGGTCAAAACCGGGTCCCTCCTTCCGGGTATCGGCCGGAGCGAGATTGATGGTGGTTCGTCCCATCGGAAACTTGAAGCCCGAGTTCGACATGGCGGTCATGACCCGATCGCGTGATTCCTTAACCGCGGTGTCGGGAAGACCGACGATGACGATATAGGTCGTTCCAAAATTGGAATCCACCTCAATCTCGATGGGATAGGCATCAATCCCCTGGACTGCAGCCGAGAAGACCTGTGCAAGCACACGGCCAGAATAACCCGGGAAGCAGCATTTTTTAAACTCAATTCGAAGGATCCTGCTTCAACGATGGGCCGACAATCGAACAAATCCCCAGCCAGGCTGGATGGGAAGAATCAGGGATTTCAGCTGTCCATTTCCACGCACAGACGAACCAACCAGGGCAAAGTCCCTCCTATTAAGGCCGGGTGACGCCATCAATTGATACTGGACACCCGGAACGGTGAAAAACGCAACTTGAAACTGACCGTCAGAGGTTTCCACAGCCGAATCAATGCGAAGAATTGACTTCGGATCATGGGGATCTGTTCCTGCCTGCTATTCGTCCGCATCGCTCACTCCATCGCCGTCGGCGTCCCGGCAACGAAATTGGCCGCCCGGCTTTCACACCGTCCGCGCTCTGACTGACCAGGACTGTCGATCCTGACGGGAATGCACGCCGGAACAGTTGGAGTCCATGCCCGGGAGGTTGGGGATCAACAAGGTCGGGCGCAGAGCTCAGATAAAAAACATAAGCACCATCACTGCTGAACACCTGGCTTGAAACGGTACCTGGAAATCGGGTTAAGGCTGAATCATGGGCGACCCGACTGACCAATCGCACCGGAATGCTGTCGCCGGCGAAACCCTAATGATTCCACAACATCCCAATCACGAGGGTGGATTGAACCGTACGAAGTATCCCCTGAAGATTGGAAAGGCGACAACGCAACATCATCATTGAATGATGTTGCACTACGCAGGAGTCCGCAGGTCGTCAACCGCAAATTGAAGGCGATCGTGAAACGATTCCCCCCCGTTCACTGCACCCTAAATTCACCGGCATCCTCTGTCCGGTCTTACGACACTAGGGCTGTCCCTGACCTTTGCTCAAAATCTTCAGGTTCTTAATCTGAGCTGCCTTGGCAAATTCGATGACTTTGACCAATCCCCCGACGGCAGCCCCCTTGTCCGATCGCACAATGACCCGGACCTGCGGATCTTCCAACCCGGCCTGCTTGAGTTCCGCCGCCAGCTTTTCTTCCGTCACAGCCCGAGCCCCAATAAAGTAGTAGGGAGGATCCTTCGCGAGTGTGACCGTAAACGGCGGCTTTTCCACTCCGGCACCCTGCTTGGGGGCTTCGGTGGTTTCCGGCAGATTGATGCGAACGGAAGGTTGGTTTTTAAAGCTGGTCGTCACCAGCAGGAACACCACCATCACGATCAACACGTCGATCAGTGAAATGATGATCACCGCTGGAGCGCTGCGACGGCGCCGTGGATAGAACTTCATGGCTTGCGGACCGGCGCAGGGGAAGCCTTCAAATCACCGAGGTAGAGCCTTCGAAGAACCCCATCACAGAGCCCTTCCAATTCCACCGCCAGAAGTTCCACCCGTTTGTTGTAGT
>CAIPFS010000430.1 GCA_903864375.1 uncultured Verrucomicrobiota bacterium | reverse complement strand
TCATTGAAATTGAGGAAATCCCGGCCGTGGTGACCCACATAACCCGAACCGGCGGGTTCCGGGATGTCCATGTTGAGTCGTTGTCCGTGGATGTTTCCGATGATCAATTTCCCGCGGTATTCCTCAGGCCAGCTGGTGCCCAGGTAGCACATCATCCCGGCGTGGGCATGACCTCCGCCCGCGGCGTCGCTCCGGCCATTGGCGGCATGAGGTCCACCCCCTCCTGCCCAATGGAGATGATCGGCCACGGTCTGGATATCCTCGTAGACGTAGGGAAAGATGGGCTTGCGACTGCCACCGTCGCGATGCTTTGAGTTCCGGGCCGTTTCAGCCGCGTTGATGGTGAAGTGTTCTCCTCCCTGACGAATGTAACGACCGCCCTGAACCAGGTGATGCAGGTGGGGGATCACGCACATTTCCGCCCAAAGCTGACCGTGCTCATCAAAGTCAATGCCCCATGGATTGCTTCCCCCTTCGCTGAAAATCTCAAAGGCATGGGTGGCAGGATGAAACCGCCAGGCGGCGGCGTCGACCCACTGGCGCTCGGCCTCGGGTGATCCGGGCTTGCCGACATGGGACGGGCAAAAAACCCCGTGACATCCGTAGAGCCAGCCGTCCGGGCCCCAGGTCAGGGTATTAAGGGTTTCATGGGTATCAGCGGTATAATTCCAGCCATCCAGAAGAATTTTGGGTTCTCCCGACGCTTTTGGAACGTCGCCATCCGCAATCGGGATGTACATCAGATAGGGGGCGGCACCAACCCAGAGTCCGCCGTGGCCCCATTCCAACCCGGAAACGAGATTGAGATTGGTCATGACCACGGTGCAGCGGTCGAAATGATGATCGCCGTTGGTGTCTTCAAAGCAGAGGATCCGGTCGATCCCCTTTCCTTCTTCATGTCGGCGCGGATAGCAAAGTCCTTCGGCCACCCAGATCCGACCCCTGTGGTCCAGGCAGAAGGCGATGGGCTGAACAACGTCTGGTTCCCCGGCAAACAGGTGAAGTTTAAACCCGGGTGGCAGGGTGGCCTTGGCAACGGCATCCTGGGGACTGAGACCGGCAAACGGAACGATGTCCGCCGGAGGCGGTTCACCGCGAAGGAACACCGACAACAGCAGAAGGGCCGGAAGAAGGTGGGGGAGTCGAAAGCTCATGGAAGTGTTGAAAAAGTAGGGGGTTTTCTGGCTCGGAGCAACCACTGGGTTGTGAGGGGGACACGTTTGCCCATCGTATAAGACCATCGGATTTCCGCCATGTGGAGCATACCCCTGACTCTTAAGGGCGTGTCCAGGACCCTGCTTCCGCTCTGAATCTCAGTCCGGTTGCGCGGGTAACTCTAATGCGTGACGATGGATCCGGTTACTCTCCAGCCCGTCCGGATATCGATGGGGCAAATCCAGGGGGAATAGCCGGTGGTCCCGTCTCAATGAGTCTCGGAGAAAAGATTTTGAAAATTCGCCACAATTCCGTTGACCTTGTTAAGATTTGGAAAAACCATCAGGTGAGTAGCCGTTCATGTCCCCCAAAAATCCATGACCAAAATCTTGAAACGTTCTAGTTTCCTCGTGGCATGCATCCTGACCCTCCTGGGGCAGCGTTTGA
>CAIPFS010000429.1 GCA_903864375.1 uncultured Verrucomicrobiota bacterium | reverse complement strand
TGCTCGAGCGGGTCGTGGCCGGGCGCGATTTCACCGTGGCGCTGGATACGTCGGGAGCCTTGTATTCGTGGGGCGTCAACGGCAGTGGTCAATTGGGAAACGGTTCCCGGAATCCTGCGCGGAGTCCCGTGGCGGTGGATTTTCACGGCATTCTGGCAGGAGAGCGGGTGGTGGCACTGGCCGCCGGCGCCTATCACTGCCTGGTGGTGACCTCCCAGGGGCGGGTGGCGGGATGGGGTGATGACACCGTGTCCCAACTGGGCGATGGAGGAGGATTCGGGTCGCAACGAAACAGTCCGGTTTGGGCTTCGACCAACGGAGCCCTGGCGGGACTGCGCCTGGTGGCGGTGGCTGCGGGTGAGTATCACAGCCTCGCGCTTTCATCGGAGGGTCGGGTGTATTCCTGGGGCCAGAACCTTTCTGGTCAATTGGGGACGGGAAACGTCCTGAACCAAGGATCTCCGACTCCGGTCGACGTCAGTGGCGTCTTGTCGAACAAAGTCATCGTCTCCATTTCCTGCGGTTTGAGCCACAGTGTGGCCCTGTCGGGGGAGGGGGAACTTTTTGCGTGGGGTGACAATCAATACGGACAGTTGGGGGATGGAACCCGGGTGGGCCGTCTGTCACCGGTGGCTGTCCGGCAGTTGGGAGCCCTGGCTGGAACCAAGGTGGTCGCGGTGGCTGCGTATGGTGCCCACAACCTGGCGATGACCACGGAGGGTGTGTTGGTGGCCTGGGGCCTGAACTCGGGTGGACGTTTGGGAGATGGGACCGTGGTTTCCAGTCCGATTCCGGTGGTGGTTTCGACCAACGGCTGGCTCGGGGGACGAACCGCCGTGTTGATGGGAGGTGGGTCGACTGGAAATCATTCGCTGGTGCAGGTCATTCCCGGACCGCCGTTCCTCACCGTCGCGGCGGTTGGAGCAACCGCCCGAATGGAGTTGAGGGGGCTCTCGAACACCGTCTATCAGATTCAAAGCTCTCCGGCGTTGGGGAAGGGGGCGTCGTGGACGGTGCTGACCAACGTCGTGGCCGATGCCCTGGGCCGTTCGGTCCTGACGCGAACGATGCCCTTGGAAGCCGAATTCCTGAGGGGCGAAGCCGTCCCATAGTCGGCGTCCGACCGGACCCGGGCCGCAGGTCTGAAACCGGACGGGCCGATGCCAAAAATTCCCCCGGATATCGCAGAAAATCGCTTTGCGTTGACCGGCGGCGGGTCCATACAGTTGGTGTTGCGCGACGAACCCGTGTTGCGCGGTTAGGAAACCCAATGAATCACGTTTCTGCACTCCCGTCCGTGCCATCCTTGTTGTACCGGCCTGAATTTGAGCATGACGCCTGTGGCGTTGGTTTTGTCGCGAACATCTCCGGCAAACAGGAGCACCGCATCGTGGAGTACGCCATCGAGGCCCTGTGTAGTCTGGCCCATCGAGGCGCTCTGGATGCGGACGCAAAAACCGGGGATGGGGCGGGTGTGTTGACGCAGCTGCCCCGGACACTCTTTCAACGCGAAGCCACCCGGCTGGGTGTTAAGGCGGTGGGCGAGGAGGATTTGGCGGTGGGGGTGGTGTTTGCGCCCTCCGGCAACCAGTACCTGGTGGCCAAATGCCGCCAATTGGTGGAGGAAGCATGTGAACACTACGGCGTCCATCTGCTCACCTGGCGGCCGGTCCCGACCAATCCCCGATGCCTGGGGGACAAGGCCCGATCGACCATGCCTGAAATCCTGCATTGCCTTCTGGGAAAGGACCCGGGATGGAGCGCGGACGACTATGAACGAAAGCTTTTCCTCGTTCGGAACCGGGCTGAACGGGCCGCCATGCGGGAGCGGGTGGACGGCTTTTATTGCCCGTCGTTCAGTTCCCGGACCATCGTTTACAAGGGGTTGTTCAATGCGCCGCAACTGGCCAAGTTTTACCCCGATCTCAAAGACCCGTTGTTTGTTTCGGCCCTGGCCATTTTCCACCAGCGGTATTCCACCAACACTTTCCCGACCTGGCATCTGGCCCATCCGTTCCGGATGCTGGCTCACAATGGAGAAATCAACACCCTGCTGGGCAACAAGAACTGGACTCGGGCCCGCGAGCGGCAGTTGAGTTCGGAGGTCTGGGGTGAGGATATCGAGACCTTGTGCCCGATTATTCAACCGGGAGGATCGGACTCTGCGGCGCTGGATAATGCTCTGGAAGCCCTCGATCTTTCGGGTCGCCACCTGCTGCATGCGGTGACCATGCTGGCTCCGGAAGCATGGGAAAATGCCTCCGAAATGGATCCGAAGCTTCGGGCCTATTACCAATATCACGCCTGCCTGAACGAACCGTGGGACGGTCCGGCGTCGGTGGTGTTTTCGGATGGCCGGGTGGTGGGGGCCACCCTGGATCGTAATGGACTCAGGCCTGCCCGATACAAGATTTACGAAGGTGGACTCATCATCATGGGGTCCGAGGTGGGCATCGTCTCACTCGACGAACGCAAGGTGGTGAGCAAGGGGCGACTGGGCCCCGGGCGAATCCTGGCGGTGGATACACTCCGGGGTGAGTTGCTGGACAACGATTCGGTGAAGTCATTCGTCGCATCGCTCCAACCGTACGGCGAGTGGGTCGCCGCCGGCCTGGTGGAGTTATCCCAGATTGCCAGGCCGGATGCTGTGCATCGGCATCCGGTGGACCTTCTCGACCTGACCCTGCAGCAGTTGAGCTTCGGTTGGGATCAGGAGCAGGTGGACGAGTTGCTCAAGCCGATGGCGACTCAGGGGACCGAGCCTGTGGGGTCCATGGGCGACGACACGCCGATCGCCGTGCTTTCGCGCAAACCGCGTCTGCTCTACGAT
>CAIPFS010000428.1 GCA_903864375.1 uncultured Verrucomicrobiota bacterium | reverse complement strand
GGTGCCGGTTATTTCGACATCCAGCCTCAAGGCAACGTGGTGGCGCGACCCCTTCAAAACGGAGTCGAGGTCAATATCAGCGACGTGGTCGAGGAAGCCAAAGCCCGCGGCCTGAAGCTACCCCTCTTGATTCGTTTTCAGGACATCCTCCGCCATCGAATCGTGGCAGTGAATGAGGCCTTCCGTGCCAGCATCGCCGAATTTGGCTACAAGGGCGCCTACCGAGGGGTGTTTCCAATCAAGGTGAACCAGCTGCGCGAGGTCGTGGAGGAGCTTCTTGATGCCGGAAAACCGTACAACTTCGGAATTGAGGTCGGATCCAAACCCGAACTCTACGCAGGAATGGCCCTGCAGGATCAGGTCGGCTCGCTCACCATCTGCAACGGCTACAAGGACCCGTCGTTCATCAAACTCGCCCTGCAAGGCATCCGACTCGGCAAGAAGGTGATCATGGTGGTGGAGAAAATTGAGGAAATTCGCCAAATCATCACCGTCTCACGTCAGGTTGGCGTTGAACCGCTCATTGGCATGCGCGCCCGGTTGCAAAGCAAGGGAGCCGGAAAATGGGCCGAAAGCGGCGGTGAAAACGCCAAGTTCGGCTTGAGCACCACCGAATTGCTGGCGGGCACGGAACTTCTTCAACGCGAAGGGCTGGGGCACTGCTTCCGCCTGCTCCATTTCCACATCGGTTCCCAGGTGCCGGACATTCTGACCGTCAAAAAGGCTGTTCAGGAAGCCGGCCGACTGTATGCAAAACTCCACAAGTTGGGATTCCCCGTGGAATACGTGGACGTTGGAGGCGGTCTGGGCGTTGATTATGACGGCTCCCGGAGTGCCTTCGAAAGCTCGACCAATTATTCTCTTCAGGAATACACCAACGACGTCGTGTACTATCTGGAGGATGTCTGCAATCAGGAGAAGGTGCCCCACCCGGATATCGTGAGTGAAAGCGGGCGGGCCCTCGTCGCGCATCACAGCGTGCTCATCGTCGAGGTCTTCGGAGCCATCGACAAGACTCCGCCGGATCTCAATTTCAACTACACGGAAAACGAACACCGGATCGTCAAGGAACTGTTGTACATTCGCGACAACCTCAACCGGCTCAACAAACTGGAGGCGTACCACGACGCGCTCGAGCGGAAGGAGGACGCGTACCAGATGTTCACCTTGGGAGTCCTGGATCTGCGGGATAAGGCCAAGATTGAGACGTTGTTTTGGGAGATTTCGGAGGAGGTGGTCTCCTCTTTCAAAGGTCAGGCCTACATCCCGAAGGAAATTCGTCACCTCGAAGACAGTCTGGGACAGCAATACCTGTGCAATTTTTCCGTTTTTCAATCCCTGCTGGACCATTGGGCACTGGGGCAATTGTTCCCCATCATGCCCATTCATCGCCTGTGCGAGCGGCCCACCCGCGAAGGCACACTGGTCGACATCACCTGCGACTCCGATGGGCAGATCAACAAGTTTGTCGACCTTCGGGATGTTCGCGACACCCTTCCCCTCCATGAACTTCGGCCCAGCGGCCAGGGCTTTGAACCGTATCACCTGGGACTCTTCCTCATGGGGGCGTATCAGGACATCATGGGGGACCTGCACAACCTTTTCGGAAGGGTCAATGAAGTCCACGTCTTCCTCGAACCGGATGAACCGTCCGGCTATTATATTGAGGAGGTGATCGAGGGAAACACCATCATCCAGACCCTCACCGCCGTCCAATACGACGAAAATGAACTGAAGCGTCAGATGAAGGGACAGGTGGATGCCGCCATCCGGTCCGACCGCTTGAAACCCAGCGAAGCCTACCGTCTGCTGGATGACTATGAGCGGGGACTCAAGGACTATACCTACCTCAATTTTAGCTGATTCCGATGTCCCTGCCGGTGGCCGATCCCCGGGCGACCGGTTTCGGTGCCCCTCAGCCATTGCCACCATGAGTTCACTCCCGGTTTTGCCCGGACTGGCCCGCCTGGTCCGTGGCTTGTCCGCCATTTTTTGGAGTTTACCCATGGTCTTGCTCCTGGATGCAAAAATGGCCACCGATCCGACCTGGCATTCCTTTGGCATCCTGCCTTCCGCCGTGGGCAGCGGATTGATGGTCTATGGACTGCGTCAGCTTCGGTATTATCAATCCCAGGAGCGAATCTGGATCACTTCCATAGAACGCGCGGAAATCTTTGCCTGGCTTGTCCTTGGTTTGTCCCCCTTCCCGCTTTGGTGGAATCGCTCACCCGATCAGGAATTCTTCTCCCGTTCCGTGGTGGTTCTTATCTTTAGCGGACTCGCCCTTCTTCTCTCGTTGAATCATGCCCTGTTCCGACTGTCGCTGATGATCCCGGACGAAACGGTTCGGATGGAGACGCGGCTGTTTTCACAGATCAATCGGGGATTGCTCATCGTCCATGCCTTCCTCATGTCGTTTTATCTGATCCTCCTGCGCCATCATCGGGAACTGCCCGCCGGGTTCGATTTTCTTTTCACCGTCCTGGAAAAGGGAAAAGCCTGGCTCATTCTGACCCTCGCGCTGGTCCCGATGGCGCTGACGATGACCCTGATCTGGAAGGCCAAGGACGTCATCCTGACTGGAGTCTTTCAACCCAAATCCCCGGACTCATAAAAAAGTCCCGGAAAACCAATGGTTTTCCGGGACTTGATCGTGGGGATACCCCCATCCGCTTCCGCCTACTTTCGAAGGCGATAATAGACCGACCCGCTCGAGGTGGTCACCGTGACGGAGTTGTTCACAACTCCCGTCACTGCAGTCCAACCGGTCGGATTCGTGAGGCTTGAATTGCTCTCAAGCGTATAGCCGGTTTCGGAAACCGGCCAGAGGATGGTCAGGCTGGGGCCCGTTCCCTGGATACGGAGGGCAGGGCCCGAAACCTTGGGGATGACTGCCGGGATTTTAGCCGCCGAAGGGCCACCCAACGATTCCATGTCGGCCTTGGACAGTGCGCCGGAACGAATCTGAACGCTGCTCACCCACATTTCGCGACGTTCGTCCGTCGGTGTTCCGTCGGCGAAGAGGTAGGCGACCGGGCTCATGGCCCGACGAGGGGCGTCCAATCCCTGGTTGGCGGTCCAGTCATCCTGGAAGATGCCATCCACGTACTTGGTGACCACCGGAGGGGTTGCCGCCTCATCATAGGCTGCAATCACCCGATGCCAGGCACCGGGTGTAAAGGTGCCCTTGCCTTTGTATCCATTACCTCCCTGGCCGAAGTTATTGCCCTGCCAGAACAGGTCACCATCCGAGGCACCGGTGGGAGCCACCCGCCAGAGTGACGCGGCACCAGGACCCGTGGCGGCGACGTAGACGTCCATCAGGAGCGTGTACTGATTGACCTTGGTTCCGCCCCCGTTGGGTGCGATGCCGTGCGTCATGGCATATCCCATTCGGGCATCCAGATCGCCCGGGACCTGCATCACCTTGGTATCCACTCCATTGATGGGGTCGATGCCGAAGGCGGTCGTGGTGTCAAAGGCCGTGATGGCGCTAATTGTCGAATTCACCGCGGCCGGACCGTCAAAGGTCGGATCCAGATAGGTCAATGGCTTGCCAACGGTCGCGGAGAGATCGCCGGAAACGAAGTCCCACTGTCCAGCCACCGAGGTGAACGGGGTTGCAACCGGAATACCGGCGGCGGAGGGACCACCCAGGGCAACGATTTCCGCATCGGTCAGCTTGCTGGAGCGGATTTGGACCGACTTGACCCAGAACTTCCGCCGCTCATCGGACGGCGTACCATCCGCGAAGAGCCAGGCCACAGGTCCCATGGCGCGACGAGTGGCATCGAGACCCTGATTTGCCGTCCAGTCATCCTGCTTGATGCCATCGACATATTTGGTGACCACCGGAGGAGTCGCGGCTTCGTCATAGGCAGCAACGACACGATGCCACTTTTTAGGTGTAAAGGTTCCCTTGCCGTTGTAACCACCACCACCCTGGCCAAAGTTATTGCCCTGCCAGAACAGGTCGCCATCGGCGGCTCCGGTCGGGGCAACGCGCCAAAGAGAGGCGGCGCCGGGACCCTGGTCGTCGATCAGGACGTCCATGATCAGGGTGTATTGGTTGACCTTGGTTCCACCGCCGTTGGGAGCAATTCCATGAGTCATCGCATACCCCACCCGGGCATCCAGATCTCCGGGAACCTGCATGACCTTCGCGACCTGACCGTCGATGGGATCCACTCCGAAGTCCGCAGTGGTTCCAAACGCGGTGATCTCGCTGATGGCCGATCCCGACGCCGCAGGACCATCAAAGGTCGGATCGAGATAAGCGAGGTCCTTGCCGATGGTTGCCGACAGGTCCCCACGCTCGAAGTCCCATTGACCCGCCACATTGCTGGCAGGGATTTCAACCGGAATTCCCGCTGCATCGGGTCCGCCCAGGAGGACGATTTGCGCATCCGACAGTTTTCCGGCTCGAATCTGCACGCTGTTCACAAACATCTCACGGCGCTCGTCCGCGGGTGTTCCATCGGCAAAGAGATAGGCAACCGGCCCCATGGCACGCCGGGCGGCATCCAAACCTTGATTTGCCGTCCAGTCGTCCTGCTTGATGCCATCCACGTACTTGGTGACCACCGGGGGGGTCGCTGCTTCATCATAAGCGGCCACCACGCGATGCCAGGCACCCGGAGTGAAGGTTCCCTTGCCGTTGTACCCACCCCCGCCCTGGCCAAAATTGTTTCCCTGCCAGAAGAGGTCACCGTCCGGAGCACCGTTCTTGTTGACCCGCCAGAGCGACGCCGCGCCGGGCCCCCGTAGCGGCCACATACACATCCATGATCAACGTGTACTGGTTGACCTTGGTGCCGCCGCCATTGGGTGAAATGCCGTGGTGCACGGCATAACCGACCTTGTCACTGAGAGTCCCCGGAACGCGCAGCACCCGGGCCACCTGGCCATTGATACCGTCGATTCCATAATCAGCAGTGGTGCCGAAGGAGGTCTTGTCGTCGGAACTTCCCGCAGGACCATCAAAGGTGGGGTCCAGGTACTCGAGGGGCGATCCGATTGTGGCGCGCAAGTCGCCGCTGTCGAAGTCCCACTGCCCGGCGACCGTGACCGGGTTGCCTCCGGTGACCGAAATGGTAAACGCCCAGGTGTTGGTCTCCTTGAAGGTCGCCGAGTCGCCATAGGTCAAACGAACGGCGTTGTTGGGATCGACCCGCAACGGTGACGGTTTGAAACTCACAAGGGTTCCACGACCGAACGGGGTTTTGGCGGCGGCCACCGGCACTCCGTTCAGAGACAGGGCGACTGATGCCGGAGCGAGATGGGTCGTTCCATCCACAATCAACGCCTGAAGGGCGGCACTGCTGTCGATCCCGGATGACCCGGGCAGCGGACTCACTTCGGCGGTGTAGGGTGCGTTGGCTGCAATGGAAGGGCTGTCGGTGTAGGCCGGCAGTGAATTCGGGTCATTGGGATCATTCACCAGCACCCGGTTGCCGGAGGCATCAACCGTATAGAATTCAAGATTCGCTCCCAAACGGGTTTGCCAGTAGACAATGCGGATGGGGTAAATGCCGGCCACCGGCGCCACAAGGTTGAACAACGTCTCGAGATGTTGATCCGCAGCAAACGCCTGGCTGGTGTGCTTTTCGGCCTCCGCCACCTTGGTGGAGAAAAAGTCCCGCGGGTTGGCTCCGACAAACACCTGAAAGCCATCGTCATCGTTGGCGTCCACCCGGTCTGCACCGGAGGAAATGCCGAAACTATTCGTTCCGGCGGCCAACTTCAGGTAGGCCACCGCCTCAACGGCAAAATTCGCGGTGTTGGTTCCGGCGGGTCCGGGAATTCCCGGAAAAAAATCAGGGGTGAAGCTGACCACGACATTTCCATCTCCGTCCTTCACGTCGATTGGAGTCGCATCCTTCTCAAAATTGAGGGTGGGCAGGCTGTAGCTTCCGTCGGGATTGGACCCCGGGGTCGCCTCATTGGGGATCGCGACGTTGGTCGAATCGACCAAGGTCCCGTTCAACTGGCGCAGAGCTCGGATATAGCTGTTGGCGGCTGCGTACAAGTCCGGAGCCTGGACCGTTCGGATGATGAATCCGGTGTTGGTCGAGGAATTCAGCGGGGCGGCCAGGCTCACTGGCAGCACCGTTGTCGTTTGCGCATGAGTGACCGACGCGGCGAGGGCGCACGCGGCGGTCAACCCGAGATAAACCGAAGGTTGGGTTGATCGTTTCATTTGACTTGTAAAGGCTTCCGTCAGGGAGGGGAGCGCGCAACCAAAAAAGTGCCACTCCATGTCCGAAATCCGATGGAAATTCAGGTTTGCGGCTTCTTTCCCGACCCCGGCACGCTATCATCCCAAAATGCGGACGGTGATTTATCCCGGCAGCTTCGACCCGGTCACTCGCGGACACCTGGATGTGATCGAGCGCGCCGCCCGAATTTTTGATCATGTGATTGTCGCGGTGGCCGATAATCAAGCCAAACACCCGTTGTTTTCACAATCTGAACGCCGGCACCTTGTGGAACTGGGGGTCCGCGGGTTCCCCAACGTCGAGACCGCCGTTTTCAACGGTCTGCTCGTCGATTTCGTGATCCAGCGCAATGCCTGCGCCGTTGTCCGCGGTCTTCGCGCCATCAGCGACTTCGAGTTCGAATTCCAACTGGCGTTGATGAACCGCCGCCTCAATGAGCGGGTCGAGACCCTGTTCATGACGCCGAGGGAAACCTACACCTTCATCAGCTCACGATTGGTCAAGGAAATTGCCCGGTTGGGTGGCGATGTCTCCCAGTTTGTCCCGCCCCATGTCGTGGAGGCTCTGGCAGCAAAGCACCCCGGCGTTCCCGCGGGTTGAGCGACCCATTGGGTTGCGCACACGCCACCCACCGTCCATTATCAGTCATGGGATTGAGCGTGAATCTGCGCCTCTTGCGCGAACGAAGCGAGACGCTGGAAGGGGAACTGGCCACGGAGGAGTGGGCATCGGATTTCAACGACGAACTGGTGGTGTTCGCCTCCCCCCTCCGCTATCGCATCGAAGCGGAACTGCAGGGGGAGAATCTCTTCCTGCAAGGGCCGCTGTCGGTCACCCTCGACTGCACGTGCGGAAGATGCCTGAAAACCTTCCAAACAACTGTCACTGCCTCCGAGTTCGCTGCTTTTGTTCCACTTGAAGGCGAAGATGCCTTGACCTCTGCCGGCGATTTTGGAGACTTGACTCCCCTGCTGCGGGAGGACATGTATCTCGCTTTGCCCACCAATCCGGTGTGCAATCCGGAGTGTCGCGGGCTTGCCCGTGCGGCTAAATCTCAAGAAATTCGTCCTGAGAAAGGGCCGAACGATTCTCCGTCGCCTTGGGCAGCGCTGGATCGTTTGAGTCTTTGAACTGATGTTTAGGGCTGACTTTTTGAGCTGATACTTTGAACTGGCACTTTTAATCGAAACTTTTGCGGATATTGCGGAAATAATGGCCGAAGGAACGGGCGAATGGATTCGCCGGGTTCTCAAACCGGTCCGTGAGACGCAAGTTGAACCT
The DNA here is from genome assembly GCA_903864375.1 of uncultured Verrucomicrobiota bacterium. Taxonomy (GTDB): domain Bacteria; phylum Verrucomicrobiota; class Verrucomicrobiia; order Limisphaerales; family UBA9464; genus CAILNN01. The sequence goes on along the minus strand of CAIPFS010000428.1, from coordinate 3,713 downwards.
TCAGACTAATTTTTATGGGCGTACCTAAGCGTAAACCTTCACACAGCCGCCAGCGGATGCGGCGTGCCTACAACTCGGTGATGCATTTGCCGCAGTTCACCAGTTGCCCGCAATGCGCGGCACCCTACATCACCCATCGGGTCTGCCCGTCCTGCGGTTACTACAACGGACGACAAATCATTACGGTCAATACGCTGGCTTGAAGTACGGTCCAAGAGCGCCGGTCATCCGCACCCTGCGGGCCGGCGCTCCTTCGTCTCCATGCGCCTTGCCGTCGATGTAATGGGGGGCGACCAAGGTCCCGAGGAACTTCTCCACGGTGTCAAGCTAGGCCTTGCCGCTGAACCCGGTGTCGAAACACTGTGGGTGGTGGGTCGTGTCGATGAACTCCGGACCACTGCCTCCAAAATTGCCCTGACCGACCGCCGGGTCTCGTTCCATCCGGCGAGCGAAGTGCTGACCATGGAGGACGATCCCGCCGTGGCCGTCCGACGGAAAAAGGATTCTTCCCTTCTCCGCGCCATCGATTTGGTCCGCGATCATCAGGCCGACGCAGTGATTTCGCCCGGCAACACCGGTGCCTTGATCGCAGGGTCCACTTTTCGCCTCGGCCGGTTGGAGGGAGTCAAACGCCCCACCCTCGCCTGCGTGATGCCGACGCGAACGGGCGCATTTGTCCTCGTCGATGGCGGTGCGAATCCGGAATGCACACCGGAGCTGCTGCTGCAATTCGCCATCATGGGGTCGGTTTACTCCCAGGCCATGCTGGGCGTTGAAAACCCGCGTGTGGGAGTGCTCAGCAATGGATCGGAAGCCAGCAAGGGAACCGATTTGACCCGCGAGGCCGTGGGGCTGATCTCCCGGACAACGCTGAACTGCCGGGGATATTGCGAAGGCTACGATCTCTTCACCGGAGGGGTGGATGTTGCCGTCTGCGACGGGTTCGTCGGCAATGTCGTTTTGAAAACCTCGGAAGGCCTGGGTAAAACGATGGGTGCCCTGATGAAGTCAGAGCTCCGCGCCAATCCGCTTCGCCGTTTGGGTGCAATTCTGGCGCTAGGCGGTCTGCGCCAGATTCGGACCCGGCTGAATCCTGACACCTACGGAGGGGCTCCCCTGCTCGGACTTCAAGGCAACGTCTTCAAGATACATGGGTCGGCCAATCGATTTGCGCTGATGAATGCCATTCGTCAGAGTGCCCGGGCGGTCCACCAACAACTGAACGCCACCATCGTTCGGGAACTGGCCAAAGCTGTGCTCGCCCTGTCGCCGACCGCCGCCCCATCCACCCCATGACTCGCAGCGATTTCTCCACGCCCACCACCGTCTCGGAGCCATCTTCAAAGTCCGCGACCCCGGCACCGTTTAACAATCCGAGGGTGGGGCGACCGGCGTTGCGAACCGTATCGATGACCGGAGTCGGGTCCTATGTCCCTCCCCAGATTCTAACCAACGCCGATCTGGAGCGCCTCGTGGAGACCAGTGACGAATGGATCACCAGTCGCACCGGCATCCGGGAACGCCGGGTTGCCGCACCCGGCGAAGCCACATCCGATCTCGCTTGTGAAGCCGCCCGCCGCGCCCTCTCGGCTGCCGGCCTGACCGCCAGCGACATCGACCTCATCATTGTCGCAACCATCACCCCGGACATGCAGTTCCCCAGCACGGCCTGCCTGGTCCAGCAAAAGCTGGGGGCACGTCGTGCCGCCGCTTTTGACATTCAGGCGGCATGCAGCGGCTACGTGTACGCCCTCGATATCGCCAGCCACTTTGTCTCCTCCCACACCTACGACACGGTTTTGATCATTGGTGCGGAAAAGATGTCGGCGTTTATCGATTGGACGGACCGGAACACCTGCGTCCTGTTCGGGGATGGCGCGGGTGCGGCCATTGTTCAACATCGACCCCACTCCCATGGGCTCATCACCACGTGCCTCGGAGCCAACGGGGATGATGCCACCTTGCTCGAACTTCCCGCCGGAGGCAGCGCCCGCCCCGCCTCCAATGACACGGTGAACCAACGGCTGCATTTCCTGCGCATGGACGGAAAGGAAACCTTTCGCAAGGCGGTGGCGGCCATGGTCGCCGCAGGTCAGGAAGCCCTCGCCCGCAGCCACCTGACCATCCAGGACATTCGTTGCATCATCCCCCACCAGGCGAATCACCGCATCATGTCGGCTGTGGCCGAACGCCTGGGAGCACGCCCCGACCAGATTTTCACCAACGTGGAGCGATACGGGAACACCAGTGCGGCCAGCGTGGGCATCGGCCTGGATGAAGCGGTCCGGGAAGGAAGAATCCAGACCGGCGACTATGTCCTCCTCGTCGTCTTCGGTGCCGGTCTTACCTGGGGTTCCGCGTTGATCCGCTGGTGACCGCCCTTCGTGCTTCGATCCCAATCACCCACCCCTTTTTCCTGCCGCACGGCAAGGTTTCTGCTAGGCTGGTCGCGCTAAAAAACTATGGATAACATGGAATTGCTCCGCGGAATTTTAAAAGCCGCGGTCGACGGTGGGGCCTCGGACGTCCACATCAAGGTGGGATATCCGGTCGTTTTCCGGATCAGTCGTCAGCTGGTTGCCATCGAAGCACCCATCCCCACAGAGGCGTGGATCAACGACATTCTCCTTTCGGTGGTTCCTCCTCATGCCCGCAAACGACTCGAGGATGACCGGGAAGTCGATTTCAGCTACTACAGCCCCGGAGTCGGTCGCTTCCGAACCAACGTCTTCCAGCAGAAGGGAAATTTTGCGTTCGCCATGCGCTACGTGAAAACCCAGGTCCCCAGCTTTGATGAGTTGGGACTGCTCCCCATCCTCAAGGATATCGCCTCTTCCAACCGTGGAATCGTCCTCGTCGCCGGAACCACCGGTTCGGGAAAGTCCACCACGCTCGCGGCGATGATCGAACACATCAACGCCCATTTTAAGAAGCACATTGTCACCCTGGAAGACCCGATTGAGTTCGTCTTTGAAGACAATCAATCGGTCATCGAACAGCGCGAAATTGGTTTGGATACCCAGGACTTTGGCAGCGGCCTGAAGCATGTCCTTCGCCAGGACCCGGATATCATCATGGTCGGTGAAATGCGGGACTCCGTCAGCTTCACCGCCGCCATGCAGGCGGCGGATACCGGACACCTCGTCCTGTCCACCCTCCACACCCAGAACTCCGCCCAGTCCGTGGGTCGAATTCTTGATTTTTTCCGCCCGGAGGAACGCGAACAGGTCCGCCGGCAGCTGGCCGGTACCCTGAAGGCCGTGATCTGCCAGCGAATGATCAGCACAGCCACCGGAGGGGTAACCCCGGCCCTCGAAATCCTGATCAATACGCCAACTGTCCGGAAGATGCTGGAAGAAAACCGTCTGGAGAAACTCGGCGCGGCGATTGAAACCGGCCGGGATGACGGAATGCAGAATTTCAATCAGGCCCTCTACGATCTGGTCAAACTTCGAAAGATCACGGAGGCGGAAGCGCTGGCCAAAGCCAGCAATCCCCAGGCACTGGACATGATGTTCAAAGGCATTTTCCTCGACGAGGGTCGCCGGATCCTGTCGTAACCGGTTCCCTGTCGCTGCCCCTCTGGATAGCGACCCTCGGATCCCCGTCCCTGCCTGTCTTCCGCCGGGACGATTTGACCAGTTCAGGCTTGGAATCTCTCTGGTTCCATGCCATAGACCACATCGATGGCAATGTTACCATTTCGTAACCCC
>CAIPFS010000427.1 GCA_903864375.1 uncultured Verrucomicrobiota bacterium | reverse complement strand
GACCGGCGGTGTGTTTCCCGCTTCATCCCATGCGCGGCTTGTCCAAAATCGCCTGGAAGATGCTGATCCGGGAACGGGCCAAGTTCAGCATCCTGGTTTTCGCCCTCGGGTTCTGCACGCTGTTGATTGTCCAGCAGGCCTCCATCTTCTGCGGTCTGATGTTTTGGACCACGGCCAATCTCCGGAATTTCAATGCCCCCATCTGGGTTGTCGACCAGCAGGTCGAAGACCCCAACGCCACGGTGGCTCTGCGAAACATTGAGGTGGAACGGGTCCGGAGTGTCAGCGGAGTGGGATGGGCCTACCCGCTCTTTTTGGGGAATCTCAGCGCCCGCCTGTCGAACGGTCAGCAGCAGACGGTGCAGATGGTTGGAATCGATGCGACCTCACTTGTCGGGCGTCCGCTGCACCTGCGGTCCGGTCGTGTCGAAGACCTTCGCCTGCCGGACGCGGTCATTGTTGATCGGCAGACCGAAACCTTCTTCGCCCGAAAGGGGATAACGCTCCGGATTGGCAGTCTCTTCGAGATCAACGATCGACGGGCCCAGGTGGTCGGATTCTGTGAGACAGCCAAGAGTTTCACTGGGCAGGCATGCGTCTTCTCCACCTTCGATCGGGCTTTGAGCTATGCCCCTCCGCAACGAACACTGCTCAGTGCCATTCTGGTCGCCCCGGCTCCGGGAGTGAGTCCCGGGGAATTGGTGACCCGTATCAACCGGCTGAAGGGCCTCCACGCCCTGGAGCGCAAAGCCTTTTTCTGGCAGACCATCTGGTTCTATGTCGAAACCTCCGGCATTCCCATTTCCTTTGGAACGGTGGTGGTCCTCGGGGTGGTGGTCGGCATCGCCGTGGCCGGCCAGACCTTTTACCTCTTTGTGAATGATAATCTCCGCTATCTCGCCGCTTTGAAAGCGATGGGGGCGACCAACGGGCGATTGGCGATGATGGTGGCCTCCCAGGCCGCTCACGTTGGATTTCTCGGCTTTGGACTCGGCTCGGGTGTGGCCGCCCTGTTCGGATTTGGAGCACTCAAGGATCCTGATTTTCCGTTCATCCTTCCCTGGCTGGTGATCGCCTTCGCTGCGTCCGTCACCGTGTTCATTTGTCTTGTGTCGGGTGCCATCGCCTTGCGACGCATTGCCACCATCGAGCCCGCAACCGTGTTCAAATGAATGCCTCCCTCCCTCAGGTGGACGGGGCTGCCGCCGCCGGTGCTTGTGCCGTCCGGGCCAGCGGCGTCGAAAAATCCTTTGGTTCGGGCGATTCCAGGGTCTCCGTCCTCCGGGGTGTCAACATGGAGACCCGCTTGGGAGAACTGGTCCTTCTGATGGGGCCCTCCGGTTGCGGCAAAACCACCCTGATCAGCGCCTTGTGCGGCACCCTGAACATCGATGCCGGTCGGATTGAACTCCTGGGCCGCGATCTGGCGTCGTTCGGCTCCAGCGAAAGGGTCCTCTTCCGCGGGCAGCATGTCGGCTTTGTCTTCCAGCAGTTCAATCTCATTCCAACCTTGAGTGCGATTGAAAATGTCTCCATCCCGTGCCTGCTGACAGGTCGCTCGGATCGGGAGGCGGAAGAGCGGGCCGGGCATTGGCTCGATGCCGTTGGTCTGGGAGATCATCTCGATTCCTTTCCACGGGAAATGTCGGGCGGCCAGCAACAACGGGTGGCCATCGCCCGGGCATTGGTCCATGAGCCCGACCTGTTGATCTGCGACGAACCGACCGCCGCCCTCGATACCTCCACGGGCCGTACCGTCATGGAACTGCTCAAGACCGTCGCCACCCGTCCCAACCGCTCCGTCAT